>DATFVP010000068.1:0-4685 GCA_035260285.1 Methyloceanibacter sp. | reverse complement strand
GAGACCGGCGCCGACATCGAGATCCTCAATCCGGATCACGTGATTTGCACCCTCGACCAGGGCGCGTCGATCCGCATGGAGTTCACTACCTCGAGCGGTAAGGGCTATGTTCCGGCCGAGCGCAACCGCCCAGACGACGCGCCGATCGGTTTCATCCCGGTCGACTCGCTCTATAGCCCGGTGCGAAAGGTCTCCTACCGCGTGGAGAACACCCGCGAAGGCCAGATCCTCGACTACGACAAGCTCACCATGGAAATCGAGACCAACGGCTCCGTGCGCCCTGAGGACACCGTAGCTCTGGCCGCGCGTATCGTTCAGGACCAGCTCTCGGTGTTCGTCAATTTCGAAGAGCCGAAGAAGGAAATGCCCTTCGAGCGGCAGCCTGAGCTTGTGTTCAACGCGGCGCTGCTCAAGAAGGTAGACGAGCTTGAGCTGTCGGTGCGCTCGGCGAACTGTCTCAAGAACGACAACATCGTCTATATCGGCGACCTCATCCAGAAGACGGAAGCCGAGATGCTGCGGACGCCGAATTTCGGCCGCAAGTCGCTGAACGAGATCAAGGAGGTGCTTGCCTCCATGGGCCTGCATCTCGGCATGGAAGTGCCGGACTGGCCGCCGGAGAACATTGAAGAGCTCGCCAAGCGCTTCGAGGATCATTACTGATCAGAGGCCGCACGACGGAAATCCAGGGGTTTTAAAGATGCGTCACCGCAACGCGGGCCGGAAGCTCAATCGCACTGCCAGTCATCGCTCGGCGCTATTCTCGAGCCTCGCCTGCGCGCTGATCAAGCACGAGCAAATCGTGACCACCTTGCCCAAGGCGAAGGACCTCCGCCGCGTGGCCGACCGGCTGATCACGCTCGCCAAGAGGGGCGACCTGCATGCACGGCGGCTTGCCATGTCGCGCATTCGCGACGAGTCCATGGTGGCGAAATTGTTCGACACGCTTGGCCCACGCTATGCCGGGAGGCCCGGCGGCTATACGCGGGTGCTGAAGGCAGGATTCCGCTATGGCGACTCCGCTCCAATGGCCGTCATCGAGCTCGTGGATCGCGATGAAGCCGCACGCGGCCTCGATTCAGGGCCGGTGCAAGAGCAGGGCGCCGAGGCCGAGAAGGCCGCATAGGCGCCGAGCGGTTCTCGCGCGTTATTCAGGCAAACCGGAATGCCATTTTTTGGTTCTGGATACCGGCATGAGCCGGGTATGACGGAGCGGAGTAACCGCGCGACGGCTATGCGGCGCGCCTTTGACGTCTACTTATCGTCGTCCTTGTCGCCTTCCGGCGCTTTGCCGGCCGCGACTTCTTTCGCATCGTGCGCGGTGATCGCCTGCTGCTTGATACCCTTCACGCCGTCAGCGAGAATGCTGGTGATCTTTGCTTTGGCGTCGTCGTCGCTCGCGCCATTGGCATCGAAATCTGATTGCCAATAGATCACCGAGCGATCCGGCTCGTCATCGACCTCGAGCCAGAGCTTGGATTTGTAGTTCTTGACGGGGAGGGGGCTCTCTACGATTTCGTAGGTATAACCGAGGTCCTCGGTGCCGGTCAGCTTCTCCTTGATCTTGCCGCCATCCTTTAGCGTGATCGTGCGGAAGGTGACGTCACCCTCCTTGGTCTCGACGCAATCAGCGACGGCCGGATGCCAGGTCTTGATGGCGCAAAAGTCACCCACGATCTTCCAAATCTCAGGCGGTAGGCCGGGGCCCTCGGTCCTCTTCTTGACCGTGATCGCTGAGGCCGAGGCGCCGGTAAAAAGGAGCGCGGCCAGAGTGACGAAGGCCAGTTTCATCATGCGCATGCGTTTCCTCCAGACTTTACTTCGCTTGTCGCGACATGCCGGGCGGCATCTTAGTGAAATGCCGACACCCCACAAGGTCCAGGTCCTTGAATCTGGCCGAAACGGGATAATTTCCCAATATGTTTGCTTAGGTTATCACTAAGGCCCGGAGCGTTGAGAGGGCGCTAAGACAGAGCATGACGAGATTCACCCTGATATTGCGCGCAGGCCTCCTGATCGGCGTGGCCGTAACGGCGGTTGCAGCGACCGCCGTGGCCCAAACGCAGCGTGTGGCGCCGCAAAGCGTCATTGCTATGAAGCAATCCTTCGCACCCGTGGTGAAACGCGCTGCCCCTGCGGTCATCAATGTCTATGTCAGCCGCAAGGTGAAGCAGGTCGTTTCGCCTTTTGCCGACGATCCGTTCTTCAGCCGACTGTTCGGCGACAATTTCGGCATTCCGCGCGAGCGTATCCAGAACTCGCTCGGCTCAGGCGTGTTGGTGAGCCCTGAAGGGCTTGCTGTCACCAACAACCACGTCATTCAAGGAAGCGGCGACGCCGAGATCACCGTGGCCTTGTCCGATGGGCGCGAGTTCCCGGCCAAGGTCATCCTCAAGGACGAGCGGACCGATCTCGTTGTGCTTCGCCTCAGCGCCGCCGGTGTCACGTTCCCGTCCATCGAATTCAGCGATTCTGACAGCCTCGAAGTCGGCGACCTCGTGCTTGCTATCGGCGATCCGTTCGGTGTGGGGCAGACGGTAACGAGCGGCATCGTCTCCGCGCTCGCCCGCACGCAAGTAGGCATCTCCGACTACCAGTTCTTCATCCAGACCGACGCAGCAATCAATCCCGGCAATTCCGGCGGTGCGCTCGTCGACATGGACGGCCGTCTCGTCGGCATCAACACCGCCATCTTTTCGCGCAGCGGCGGATCGCAGGGCATAGGATTTGCGATTCCGTCCAACATGGTGCGGCTCGTGGTTCAGGCGGCGCTGCAAGGCGGCACTGTGCAGCGGCCATGGTTCGGGGCCTCGCTGCAGCCAGTCACTCAGGATCTTGCCGAGTCGCTCGGCCTCGACCGCCCCGGCGGCGCGCTGATTAAGGACCTGCACGCCAAGGGCCCCGCTGCCGAGGCCGGGCTGAAAGCCGGCGACGTGGTGGTGAGCGTCGATGGCAAGCCTGTGCAGGACCCGGAAGCTTTCCAATACCGGTTTGCAACCAAGGGGCTTGGCGGTACAGCCGAGCTCGGCATCGTTCGGCGAGGTCAAGCGATGACGGCGACGGTGCAACTCGTTCCAGCCGTCGAGGATCCGCCGCGTGACACGCGAGAGCTCGTGGGTCGTCATCCCCTAGTCGGCGCCAAGGTGGCCAATCTTTCCCCGGCCGTTGCAGAGGAACTCGGCACCGAGGACGAAGGGCCAGGCGTGGTGGTGCTCGATGTTGCGCCGAACACGCCGGCGGCAAGGCTTGGGGTAAAACGCGGTGACCTCGTGATCGGGCTCAACAATGACAGGGTGACCTCGGTCGCCGGTCTCGTGAAGGCGCTCGGCGCCCCCGCGGACGGCTGGCGTCTGTCACTGGAACGCGAGGGCCAAGTGTACAATCTCGCCATTCAGGGTTAGCGCGGCGTGGCCACACTGTTCGAGGCGGCCGGGCTGCAAGAGAGGGCGCCCCGTCCGCTCGCCGATCGCTTGCGTCCGTCGTCGCTCGAGGAGGTGGTGGGCCAGGAACACCTTCTCGGCGAGCACGGCATCCTCGCCCGCATGGTCAAGGCCGGCAGGCTCGGCTCGGTGATCTTCTGGGGGCCTCCCGGCACCGGCAAGACTACCGTTGCGCGACTCCTTGCCGAACTTACCGACCTTCATTTCGAGCAGCTCTCCGCGATCCAGTCAGGGGTGGCTGATCTGCGCAAGGTGTTCGATGCGGCGCGGGCGCGCCGCGAGCTTGGGCGCGGCACGCTTCTGTTCGTCGACGAGATCCACCGCTTCAACCGCTCGCAGCAGGATTCCTTCCTGCCCTATATGGAGGACGGCACCGTCATTCTCGTCGGCGCCACCACCGAGAACCCTTCCTTCGAGCTCAACTCAGCGCTTCTGTCGCGGGCGAGCGTGCTCACCTTCAAGCGCCTTGACGATGAGGGCCTGAAGTCGCTGCTCGCCCGCGCCGAAGCCCATGAAGGGCGCAAGCTGCCGTTGACCGAGGATGCCCGTGCCGCGCTCATCGCCATGGCCGATGGCGACGGCCGCGCCGTGATCACCTTGGCAGAGGATGTATGGCTTGCGGCGGCGTCCGGGGCCAAGACTCCCCTCGACCGCGAGGCTCTGGTGGCGCTCGTGCAGCGGCGCGCGCCGATCTACGACAAGTCCCAGGACGGCCATTACAATCTGATCAGTGCGCTGCACAAATCGGTGCGCGGCTCTGACCCTGACGCCTCGCTCTATTGGCTTGCGCGCATGCTTGCCGGCGGTGAGGACCCGCTCTACATCGCGCGGCGGCTCGTCCGCATGGCAATCGAAGACATCGGCCTCGCTGATCCGAACGCGCTGGTTCAGGCCAATGCAGCGAAAGAGGTCTATGATTTTCTCGGCTCGCCTGAGGGCGAGCTCGCGCTTGCTCAGGCCACCATCTATCTCGCGCTCGCTCCTAAGTCGAATGCGTCCCATGTCGCCTTCGGTGCCGCTTCGCGCGCCGCCGATGAAGGAGGGTCGCTCAGCCCCCCGAAGCACATTCTCAACGCGCCGACCAAGCTGATGAAGCAGGAGGGCTATGGCCGAGGCTACGCCTATGACCATGACGAGGACGAGGCCTTCTCGGGCCAGAACTATTTCCCCGACGGCATGAAGCGGCAGAGCTTCTACATCCCGACGTCATATGGCTACGAGCAGGAGTTGAAAGAGAGGCTCGAG
>DATFVP010000067.1:0-5711 GCA_035260285.1 Methyloceanibacter sp. | reverse complement strand
GGGTTTTTTTGCGAACCGGGTGCGGCGCTCTAGGTGTCGCTGCCGACGGAGTAGTCGCGGCGTGCCGACCTGATGGTGACCGAGAAGCCGGCGATGACGTCGATCAGGGTCGTGAGCATGATCAAAAAGAACAGGGAGGTTCCGGCCGGCGGCCAGATCAGGAACAGGATCAGGCAGACCACGAACACGATCATCGACAGCGCGTGATCGACGACCGAATTGCCTCCGGTCCGGGTCGATTTCAGAATCTCGAAGAACAGCACAAACAGGGAGAAGGCGAGCATCATGTCGCCGAGCGAGATTTGCCATTCCCCGCCTGACGGCATCGCCACGGTGAATCGGGTCAGCGCAAATTCAGCGCCGCCTGAGGCAAAGGCGACGTAGGCGATGATCACGAAGGCAAGCAGCGGAACCGATGAAAGCCAGCTCGTCCGCCGGTAGTGGCGGACGACCCTTTCCTCCGGCTCCACGATCACCATGGGGTGTTTACCCTCGAACCGAGCGAGATGTTCCCCGGCCGCAGCGCGTTTTAAGCCTCTTCCTTGACGGCGAGCACTTGCCGGCCCCGATATTTGCCGGACTTGAGATCGATATGATGCGGCCGGCGGAGCTCACCCGAATCCTTGTCCTCGACATAGGCCGGCGCGGCGAGCGCATCGTGGGAGCGGCGGTTGCCCCGCTTCATGCGGGAGGTTTTTCTCTTGGGTACAGCCATAAATCCAACCTTTGAAATTGCCCGCGGGGTACCCCTGCGGGTTCTTGAGTGAGCGTCGTTATAGTGGCTAACCCTGGCGCTGGCCAGAGGCCGATTGGCGCTTGATCTGCGGGACGACGCAGGACGAGCGCCCGGCGAGAATCGGCATTCGCCGCTCCACCGACTTGGCGATTCTGAGCATTCTGGGGCTCGGCTTGCCTGGATTGCGCAGAAGCGGGTTCGGCAGCGCGGCCGCGAGCAGCAACGCCTCCCGCCGGGTGAGTTCGCCCGCGCTCTTGTGAAAATATTGCTGGCTCGCCGCCTCGGCGCCGAAGATGCCCGGGCCCCATTGCGCGATGTTGAGATAGACCTCGATGACGCGCTCTTTCGGCCAGAACAGGGTGAGGAGATAGGCGAGCGGCACCTCCAGAACCTTCCGCACATAGCTCCGGTCGGTGAAGAGATAGAGGTTCTTCGCCGTCTGCATGGTGATGGTGCTTGCCCCGCGGAAGCTGCGGTGCCTCCGCTTCGCCTCCTCGACGGCGTCCTTCACCGCCCCCCAATCAACGCCCCAATGGACACAGAAGCGGCCGTCTTCGCCCGCGATCACGGCAAGGGGCAAGTCGCGCGCCATTGAATCGAGCGGCACCCAGCGATGCTTGAGCGTCACGCCCTTGAGTTTTTCCGCGATCATCACCGAGGTGACCGGTGGGTTGATGAAGCGGAAGGCGATGATCGACAGAAGGAGGCCTGCCATGATGAGCAGGACCACGAGGCCTATGCGCTTAAGCCAGGGATGTCGACGTTTTGCCGGTCTTTTAGCGCCCATCGCTGCCCAATTGCCGTGGCCCGAGGCCTTGTACCCTCCGGTTGCCGTGGGGAGCAACGTGGTATTAGGGTCGCGCCACAACCCTCAAGCCGTCGTTCCAATTCCGGAAGCATGGACCTGACCGAAAAGCTCGAACGCATTGCGAGCCTCATCGAGGGGCGCCTCGACGCCCTGCTTGCGCCCGAGCCTGCCGCTTTAAGCCAGGCCCGACTGATCGAGGCCATGCGCTATGCGGCGCTCGGCGGCGGCAAGCGCTTGCGGCCGTTCTTGCTGCTCGAATCGGCGCGCCTGTTCGGTGTGGCGGAGGAAGCGGCGCTCAACGCAGCCGCCGCGCTTGAATGCGTGCATTGCTATTCGCTGGTGCATGACGATCTCCCCTGCATGGATGACGACAAAGTGAGGCGAGGCCGGCCCACGGCGCATATCGCCTTCGGGGAGGCGACCGCGATTCTTGCCGGCGACGCGCTGCTGACGCTTGCCTTCAGCATTTTGAGCGAGCCCGGCACGCATCCCGAGCCAAGCGTGCGCGTTGCGCTGATCGGGTTGCTGGCCAAGGCAGCGGGTGTCGGCGGCATGGTCGGCGGCCAGGCGCTTGACCTCGCCGCCGAAGGGCAGAGCCTAGGTCCGATGGAGGTGGCGAGAATGCAGGCCATGAAGACCGGGGCGCTGTTCGATTTTGCCTGCGACGCAGGCGCTGTGCTCGGTCGCGCCGATAACGTGGCGCGGGCGGCGCTTGCCGCCTACGCCTCGGCCTTCGGCCAAGCCTTCCAGCTCGTCGACGATCTTCTCGACGCCGAGGGCGACGCGGCGGCAATGGGCAAGGCTGCCGCCAAGGACGCAGATCGCGGCAAGGCGACGCTCGTCGCGCTGCTTGGGGTCGACGCGGCGCGCGCGCGCCTCGAGGCGCTGGTCGATGATGCCGAAGCTGCCCTTGCGCCCTTCGGGGAGAGGGCGGTAACGCTCAAGCACGCCGCGCGCTTCATTGCCTCGCGCCGGGCTTGAGCGATTGGTCGAATCGGGACACAGGGGAGTCATGACCAAGGCCAGCGTGACGGAGCGAAAATGGCCGATGCCGCTCCGCGTTCTCCTCGCGCGGCCGAGGCTCCTGCTCTCGATCCTCGTCGGTCTCGCCATCGTGGCACTGTTGCCACTTTACGCAGAGCAGTTTCGCGGGGTGACCCGGATTCTGGTCGGTGGGACATCGGCGTCGCCCTCTATCTCGCGCTCGCATTTTGGATGATCGCCAAGAGCGAGTTTGCGCAGATCCATCGGCAGTCGCTGGCTGAAGACGAAGGCAGCTTCGCCATCCTCGTGCTGACCATTGTCAGCGCCGCGGCCAGTGTCGGCGCCGTCTTCGCCTGGTTTGAATTCGCGACTCACGCCGAGAGGTTCACGCCAGCCGGCCTAATCTTTGTGCTGGTGACGATCATGCCTGTCCAAGACTTTCATCCACACCATGTTTGCGCTCCACTACGCGCACGAATATTATGCTGAGCATGGCAGGCGCTCGCTGCTGAGGTCCTCACACGAGAAAATGCAAGGGAAGTCAGCGCAATTGAAGTCAGCAAGAGCGTTGGCCGTCGTGTCAGGAAGCCGATGAAAGACAGCGGGCTACGATGCCTGAGGACTTGCTCGCCGAAGGGCAGATCAAGGCCGTGAAAAAGCGGGTGACGGCCTCAAGAAAGCGAGCTCGACTCATCGATCCGGATCACAATAAATGCGCGACATCATTACGACCGGCGATCACTCCGCCGCGGTGCGGTTGCGGCCAACCTGGCCGAAGCGACGCTCGATATAGTCGAGCACCATCTGCTTGAACTCGGCGGCGGCGCCGGGGCCGCGCAAGGTCGCGGCCTTCTTGCCGTCGATGAACACCGGCGCTGCAGGTGCCTCGCCGGTGCCCGGCAGCGAGATGCCGATATCGGCGTGCTTCGATTCGCCGGGGCCGTTGACGATGCAGCCCATCACCGCGACGGTCAGCGTCTCCACGCCTGGATAGCGGCGCTTCCACTCTGGCATCTCGTCGCAGATGAAGTCCTGGATGTCGCGGGCAAGCTCCTGGAAGGTGGTCGAAGTGGTGCGCCCGCAGCCGGGACAGGCGGCGACGAGAGGCACGAAGCTGCGGAAGCCCATGCTCTGCAGCAGCTCCTGAGCCACCTTCACCTCAAGCGTGCGGTCGCCGTTCGGCTCTGGCGTGAGCGAGATGCGGATGGTGTCTCCGATGCCCTGCTGAAGCAGCACCGCGAGCGCGGCGGAGGAAGCGACGATGCCCTTCGAGCCCATGCCGGCTTCGGTAAGCCCGAGATGTAGCGCGAGATCGGAGCGCGCAGCGAGCATGGCATAGACTTGGATCAAATCCTGAACGGCGCTGACCTTTGCCGAGAGCACGATCTTGTCGGGGCCGAGCCCAAGCTCGATGGCGCGCTCGGCGCTGAGCAGCGCTGATTTTGCGATCGCCTCATGCATTACCGCGCGGGCGTCCTTGGGCTCGGGCAGTTTCGCATTCTCGTCCATGAGGCGGGTGAGCAGATCTTGGTCGAGACTTCCCCAGTTCACCCCGATGCGCACCGGCTTGTCGTTCTTTATGGCGATGTCGACGATGGCCGAGAATTGCTTGTCGCGCTTGTCCTTGAAGCCGACATTGCCGGGATTGATGCGGTACTTGGCGAGGGCTTGCGCGCAAGCCGGATATTCGGCGAGCAAAGTATGGCCGTTATAGTGGAAGTCGCCGATGAGCGGCACGTCGACCCCGCGCGAATCGAGCTTGTCGCGGATATGCGGGACGGCAGCGGCGGCTTCGTTACGGTCGACCGTCACGCGCACGAGCTCGGAGCCCGCGCGGGCAAGTGCTGCCACCTGGGCCACGGTGGCATCAATATCTGCAGTGTCGGTGTTGGTCATCGATTGCACCACGATGGGCGCGGTTCCTCCGACCATCACACCGCCAATATTGACCGGAATTGAACGCCGGCGCGCGGAACTCTCCATGGCTCAAGGATACATCAGATTTCTCGCCGCCGCGCCAGGCGAGGTTCTGCGGGTTCATGCCCGACGAGCGGCCCGAGTGCCGGAATTGACGAGGTGTCACTAAGACGACAGCGCCTCCGACATGGTTTCGATATTGTTGCGGAACATGTCGAGATAGGTCCCGGCAGGCCCGTCAGGAGGCGACAGGGCGTCGGAAAAGAGCGTGCCGCCGATCTTGGCGCCGGTCTCCTTGGCGATCTGGTCGAGCAGCCTAGAGTCAGTCACGTTCTCCAGGAACACGGCAGGGACCTTCTCAGCCTTGATCTGGCGAATGATGTTCGCCACGTCCTTGGCCGAGGCCTCGCTTTCGGTGCTGACGCCCTCAGGCGCGATGAACTCCATGCCATAGGCCGCGCCGAAATAGCCGAAGGCGTCATGGGTGGTGATGATCTTGCGACGCTCCGGTGGGAGCTCGGCGATCGCTTGTTTCACCGTGGTTTCCATCGCGGCGATCTGTTCAAGGAATTTTTGCGCATTGGCCTCATAGGTGGCCTTTCCTTCGGGATCGGCGGTGATCAGCGCGTCGCGAATATTGGCAAGATAGATCTTGCCATTGGCGAGGCTTTGCCAGGCGTGCGGATCGGTGACGGTCTTCTCCTCCTCGACCATCTCGCGCGGGGCCACGCCATTGCTTGCGGTCACCACGGCGCCTTTGAAACCGGACGACTCCTCGAGCCGCGTCATCCAGCCTTCCAGGCCGAGGCCGTTGATGAACAGGATCTTTGATTCGGACAGCTCGTTGGCATCGGCAGGCGTCGGCTCATAGACGTGGGCGTCGCCGTTGGGCCCGACGAAGGTGAAGACCTCGACGCGGTCACCGCCAACATGCTTCACCATATCGAGGCGGAGACCTTCATTGGCTCGGCATGGGCTCCGGCCGAGGCGCCGAAAATTGCGGCAAGGGCTGCGGCAGCGATGAGAAATGAGCGTCTCTGCATGACACGAACTCCTTGTCTTTAAACTCAAGCTTCGAGGTGCTTGCGCGGCATGAGCTGCCACAAGAGGCCGCCCTGCGTGCCGATGAGCATGGAGATGAGATAGCCCGCGCCGCTGGTGAGGATGATCGCGGGGCCGGTGGGCAGGTTGGCGTAGTAGGAAAGCAAGAGCCCGATGAAGCTTGCCGCGAAGGCCGCTCCAACCGCGACGATGATCATCTTCGAT
>DATFVP010000066.1:0-3738 GCA_035260285.1 Methyloceanibacter sp. | reverse complement strand
CAGCCTTTCCGGCACTTTCCGGCCAAAGAGTCATCAGTTTGTCACTTCGGCGCTTGCCGGAAAAAACGCAATTCTCTACGGTTCCGCGCGGACTTGGCTAAGTCGCGAGTAACGGGAGCCAGAACCATGATCGAGCCGTTGAACCATCACGCGGCGCTTGTCTATGTGATGGTTACCATTTCGGCCGTCGACCGCAGCATGACCGACGACGAGCTCGCCCGCATCGGCGAGATCGTCTCGAATTTGCCGGTCTTTGACGATTACGACGAGAACACTCTGGTCAAGACTGCCGAGAATTGCGGTGAGATTCTGAGCGCCGACGGCGGACTGCAGCGGGTTTTGCGGCTCGTGCACGAGGCGCTGCCGGCAAAGCTCAGGGAGACCGCCTACGCGGTAGCGCTCGAAGTGGCCGCCGCCGACCGCCAGATCAAACCGGAAGAGATCCGCTTTCTGGAGATGCTCGGCGACACGCTGGAGCTCGACAAGATGACCACCGCGGCGATCGAGCGCGGCATCCGCGCCAGAAACATGACGCTGTAGGAAGTTTCGACTCTGTGTTATTCGAGATTAATTCCTTGAAGTAACTAGATTTTTCACCATTCTTGGCAATTTCGTTCTCAAATCTGCCGGGATTGGCGGATAGATTCTCTATCGTGGCCAATCAAGGCCCGACAAAAACTCAAGGGAGGACCGTATGCGTAAATACCTCCTTGCATCAGCGTTTGTTGTCGCCTTCAGCGCTCCAGCTTTTGCCGAGCAATTCTATGTGGCCTTCGACCCGGCCAGCCATAAGTGCACCATGATGCATGACATTCCCGGCGGGAACATGAAGAACATGGGCGGCCCATACAATTCGAAAGAAGAAGCCGAAAAGGCGATGCACGGCATGGAAGCCTGCGAGAAGTAGCAGCAATGCCAAAGTTGATTTGCTGAGCGTTCGCTCTTACGGGCGGGCGCTCGTGCCTTATTCCCGGAACTTGCGCTCGTCTTCGCTGTTCTGTCGTATGATTTTGCGACACGAATAGCGGCCGATCCGGCCTCGATTAGGAGGACATGTCGATGATGAGTTGGGGTAGAGCTGAGGACAAGGCCGGCAGGTTTTTGAAGGAGCTCGACGCGCAAGATCTGCACGACCAGCTCGACGCCGTACGGAACTATCTGAGCGACCTTACTGCCTCTTTCAGCAAGATCGCCAATCGCCGATTTGGCCACGCGCGAGGACGGGCGTACGATACGGTGCAAGAGGCCGAGGAAATGATGAAGGACAATCTCGCCGCGTCATTGGTCATTGCTCTCGGCGTCGGCGTGCTCGTCGGATATTTGATCCGCCGCGGCACCGAATAGCGTGCGGGGCGCGGTTCCCCGTCCTATCGACGCGATGAAGCCTAAGACGCTCTCGGCCTTGGCCGTGCCGCTCGACATCGAGCCGATGGAAGCCAAGCTCGTCGAGCATCTGCCTGAGGGTGACTGGCAATACGAGCCGAAATGGGATGGCTTCCGCTGCCTCGCCTTCCGCGCCGGCGACGGCATCGAACTTAAGGCAAAGTCCGGCAAGCCCCTCGCACGCTATTTCCCGGAGATGGTCGCCACACTCAAGAGCCTGAAGACGCGCTCATTCGTGCTCGATGGCGAGTTGGCGATTGTCAGGGATGGAGAGTTCTCTTTCGATGCGCTGCTTCAGCGCATTCATCCGGCTGAGAGCCGCATCAAGCTGCTCGCGGCAGAGACGCCGGCGATCTTCATCCTGTTCGACATTCTGCTCGACGCGTCCGGCAAGAGCCTGATCGAGGCGCCTCTGACGATGCGGCGCGCGGCCTTGGAAGAGTTTTTTGCGTCTGCCAATCAGCAGCGCGACCTCAAGCTCTCGCCCTACACGCTTAAGCTCCCTGAGGCGCAGCGCTGGCTAAGCCAGGGCGGCACGGCGCTCGACGGCGTCGTGGCCAAAGAGCGCGGCGCTCCTTACGTCCCTGGCGAGCGGGCGATGATAAAGGTCAAGCAGCATCGCACTGCGGACTGCGTGGTCGGCGGATTCCGCTATCGTAGCGGCAGCAATGAGGTCGGCTCTCTGCTGCTCGGGCTCTACGACGCTGACGGCAAGCTCGACCATGTCGGTTTCACCGCGACCATCGCCAACAAGGACCGCGCGGCGCTGACGGCGAAGCTCGAGGCCCTCGTCTCGCCGCCTGGCTTCACCGGCAAGGCGCCTGGAGGACCAAGCCGGTGGAGCACCGAACGCTCCGAACAATGGCGCCCGGTGAAGCCGAAGCTCGTGGTCGAGGTCGGCTACGACCAGGTCAGCGGCAACCGCTTTCGCCACGGCACCAAGCTCGTTCGCTTCCGTCCCGACAAGGCCCCTCGCCAATGCACGTTCGAGCAGCTCGCGTCCCTTGCAAAACCTGCCAAGCTCGTCGCTGACATGCTGAAAACCTAGGGTCTCTGAGCTCGCTTGACACACGGCGCGCGTTGGCATAACACTTAACCTTATGGTTAAGTATTCTGATGCCGTCCTCGACCGCACCTTTGCCGCTCTCGCCGACCCGACGCGGCGTGCGTTGCTCGCGCGTCTGAACAGCGGGGAGAGCGCCTCTGTGAGCGAGCTTGCGCATCCTCTTCCCATGTCGTTGCCGGCGGTGATGAAGCATCTCGATGTGCTGTCCGACGCGGGCCTGATCAGGCGCACCAAGACCGGCCGCATCGTCGCCTGCGAGCTGACGCCGGAGCCGATGGAAAACGCCATGAAATGGCTCAATCGTTATTTACGCTTCTGGTCCGAGCAACTCGAACGCCTTGCCGCTTTTGTGGAGAAAGAGTCATGTCCGCCCAACCAAAAGTCGCCATCAAGCCAAGCATTACCCTCAAACGTCGTCTCAATGCGGCGCCGGAAAAAGTCTACGCCGCCTGGACGGACCCCGAAAAGATCGTGAGGTGGTTCGGGCCTGACGCGGGTGCGGTGAAGAGTGCGGTGCTCGATGTACGGAACGGAGGCGGCTACGCCATCGTTTTCTCCACAGAGGATGGCGAGGAGCATCATGTGAGCGGCGTCTATCGCGAGGTGATTCCGGACGAAAAGCTGAACTTCACCTGGACGTGGCGCACCATGCCGGAGCGCGAGTCGCTGGTCACTATTCTGATTAAGCCCGACGGCGACGGTTCCTTGCTCACACTGATCCACGAGCAGTTCTTCGACGAAGCGGCCCGTGACCGCCACGAGCGCGGCTGGACCGGATGCCTCGACAAGCTCGAACTCTATCTTGCGTAACTCCGAAAAAAGGAGAGTGACATGGCACAGACAGCACAGAAGCAGAAGGTCGAGCAGGAGGAGTGCGCGAACGATAAGGGCGCGCACGGAAACTTCTGCTGGAATGAGCTCATCACCCACGACCCGGCGGGCGCGAAGAAATTCTATGCCGACACTATCGGCTGGACCTTCGACCCCATGCCCATGCAGGACGGCGGCACCTATTGGGTGGCCAAGGAGGGCGACAAAATGGTGGCCGGCATCTTCGAGATGAAAGGGCCAGACTTTGCCAACATTCCCGAGAACTGGATGCCCTATCTCGCCGTCGACGATGTCGACGCGCGGGTTAAGAAGGCAACCAAGGCAGGCGCGACGTTGATGCGGCCGTTGTTCGACATCCCAGGCATCGGCCGCATCGCTATCCTGCGCCAGCCCGGCGGCGCAGGTGTCGGCTGGATGACACCAGCGACCGCTTAAGTAAGGCGCGGCGCGGAAGGAGG
>DATFVP010000065.1:0-6020 GCA_035260285.1 Methyloceanibacter sp. | reverse complement strand
TTGTGGGATGGAAACGCCCGCGAAATGGAACTACAGTCCGGGCCGCGTGGGGTGCCCTGCCGCCTTGACTACGACCTAAGACGGCAAGGCAGAGCGAGTGGAAGGGATGCGGCCGCGAATTCAGGGCGCCGGGCCTTTACGTCATTACTGCTCGAAAGATCAATCAAGGAGTTAAGTCTGATGGCGACGTTGAGCTTGGCCCGCAAGGGCGCGATCATCCTCGGTGCCACCCTGGCACTGGCAACACTTACGCAGAGCGCCGAAGCGCGGTGGTATGGCTGTTGGGGCTGCGGTGCGTTCGCTGCCGGTGCCATCGCCGGAGCCGCGATCGCCGCTCCCTATGCCCCGCCGGTCTACTACGCGCCGCGCCCTGTCGTGGTGGCGCCTCCGGTCGCCCCGGTGGTCGTAGCGCCCGCGCCAGTGGTCACGCCCGTCTATCCTGTCTGCCCAGCCTTGCCTCCCTATCCCTATTACTGCCGCTAAAGCGTCGGCCGAAGCCCGCACGCCTGTTTAGGCAAAGATCAATCTGAACAGTCAATTGGCGCGCGTTGAGCGCCGAGGAGAGAGTCCTATGAACAGCATCTATCGACTGATGGGGGTGGCTACCGTGTGTGTCGCGGCGAGCCTTGGCTTTTCGGCGAGCGCGGAAACGCCGGCCGGCGATGCGGCCGGAGCGGCAGCTCCGTCGCAGGCGCCGATCCCGACGCTCCATTGCGAATTCAAGGCGATGAGCGCCTGCGCACCGGACGGCGACTGCAAAGAGGGCGCCGAGGTTTCTGGCATCAAGGTGCCGGTGAAGGTCACGGTCGACTTCGAGAACAGCGTCGTATCGGCGGTCGATGAGTCAGGCTTCGCCCGTACCGACAAATTCGACGGCGTAGCCGAGACTGCAGACCAGCTCGTAATGCACGGCATCGACGGACCGTTCGGCTGGCAGCTCCTGCTCCACAAGTCGAGCAATGAGGCGTCGATGTCCTTCGCCACGGCGGACTCCCTGATTGGCGGCTTCGGCACCTGCTCGGCCAAATAGTCCGAGCTTCCGGGCGAACCAGCTCACGAAATCAATTTCGCTGACAGCGCCGGCGCCATTCGCGCCGGCGCTTGTGCTATGAGTTCGGCATTCGCTTCGGGAGGACAACTGGCACGCTCCGCACAGCTTCGCTGCCTGCGGACTCGCCCAGTCGTTTGGCCGCGATCGATTCTGAGCTACGCGATGTGCCGTGGCCCTTTTTTTCTTCGTGCCCTTTTCGATCTCAATGGAGTCGTCGATGATAACGCGCAGGCGGTGCTTGAAAAAAGCTCACTTTTGGAACGGAGCTTGTCGAGAGTCGAAATTTCGACTGCCGTTCACCGCCACCACGGCAGGATCGTCGTAGCTGAAGGCGATACGATTGCAGAGGGGCTGAAAGTCACTGTCGGCGGGCCCCCCGTATTCGATGGCAAATCCGACAAGGTCCGGCTCGGGCTCGGCCACATCGAATGCCAGCAAGGTCATTCGCTCTCCGCGCCACAATTTGCAGGTGAACCCGTGCTTGTCTGCCTTAGCTTCGAAATCACTCATGGCGGCCCTCTCTGATGCATGCAGCTTGAGAGTATGCGTTGCGCTTAGCGCAGCCGACCTACGGCTCGCCCTCGATCACCACGAAGGCATTGGGGATTGGGCGATCATTCCGCGTCGGAAATTTCTGACCAAGGAACGCGGCGAGATCGTCGATGAGAGCGATCGCACGGGTGCAGCTGTCGAGGAAGTCGAGATCGGATGCGGCGTTGGCCAGCGACTTCGCGGGATTGATGCAACCGATGCTCGACAGAAAGCCGCGACCGGGGTGAATCAGGATCTCTCTGCGCTTGTTGGTTTCGGCCAGTTCCAGGCCGGGGCGCGGGATCGCCGCGGGATTGGTATTCTTCGTGTAATTCAGTGTTACATACTTCGTACCGGCCTGCGTGCGCAGCGGATACTTGCCTGCTTCAACGCGCCGCCTGTTGCCAGCCTTGGAATTGTCGCCTGGCCCAGGTGACTCACAACGGCGCCCGATAGACCCGAAACAGCCTTAAACCGTCGTGGAAGACCTGATATTCCCGACTCCGCTTGTCTTGCCGCTCGCGCTTGCACAGCAACTCCCATCCGGTTCCGTAGATCGAGATTTTTTTGGCCTCCCAGACAAAATGAAGAAAGAACATCTATACAACCTATGCGCGCATCGTATAGAGAGTCAACCAGCATCGGCCCCGCGGAAACGGCGCGTTGCGGCCGACCCCGCCGCTTTTGCGGCGATCAAGGCGAAACGGTGCGGCGTCGCGTCTCTCGGCAAATGAATGCTTGCAGTTCGTGTTGCCTTCGTCCCAATTCTGCCGCCCGGCACACCTACGGCACACGACATGGCAATCGAGGCTAAAACACCCAACCGTCGGGGCGGCAAAAGCACCGCCGCGGCTCCCTCGCGCGGCAGCGAAGGCACCGTGGTCGCCGTGCTTGCCGCGATCAGCGTCTGCCACATGCTGAACGATGTGATCCAGTCGCTGATCATGGCGATCTATCCTATGCTGAAGAGCGCGCTCTCGCTCGATTTCAGCCAGATCGGCATCATCACCTTCACCTTTCAGGGCACCGCGTCGCTGCTGCAGCCGGTGGTCGGCTACTACACCGACCGCTATCCAACGCCCTATTCGCTCGTGCTCGGCATGTCGTCGTCGCTCATCGGCCTTTTGCTAATGGCGTTTGCCACCAACTACCTGATGGTGCTCGCAGCAGCCGCGCTGATCGGCATGGGCTCCTCGGTATTCCACCCAGAATCCTCGCGCGTGGCGCGGCTCGCCTCAGGCGGCCAGCATGGACTCGCCCAGTCGGTGTTCCAGGTCGGCGGCAATTTCGGCACGGCGCTTGGGCCGCTGCTGGCGGCCTTCGTCGTGCTGCCCAACGGACAGAAAAGCCTCGCCTGGTTCTCCGTCGTGGCGCTTATCGCCATGACGATGCTCACCTTCATCGGCGGCTGGTACGGCAAGACCATCAAGGTTAATAACGGCAAGGGCCCATCGGTCAACGAGATGCTCGCTATATCGAGCCTCGGGCAAAGCAAGGTGCGGCGTTCGATCGCGATCCTGCTCGCGCTCACCTTCTCCAAGCACTTCTATCTCGTCAGCATCACGAGCTTTTACATCTTCTACCTGATCCACACCTTCAACCTTACGGTGCAGAGCGCGCAGGTCTATCTCTTCATCTTTCTCGGCGCGGTGGCGGCAGGCACGGTGATCGGCGGACCGATCGGCGACCGCATCGGCACGCGCCGCGTGATCTGGTGGTCGATCCTCGGCGTGCTGCCCTTCACCATGCTCTTGCCCTACGTCGATCTGTTCTGGACGGCGGTGCTCAGCGTGATCATCGGCGTGATCCTCGCCTCGGCATTTCCGGCCATCGTCGTCTATGCGCAAGGGTTGATCCCGGGACGCGTCGGCATGGTGGCGGGGCTGTTCTTCGGCGTCGCCTTTGGCATCGCAGGCATTGGCGCCGCCGTGCTTGGCTGGGTCGCCGATCAGACGTCGATCGTGTTCGTCTATCACGTCTGCGCCTTCCTCCCGGCGATCGGGCTGCTAGCGGCGTTTTTGCCGGAGACGGCGAGGGCGAGAGGGCGGCGGAAGACCGGGGATGCTTGAGATTCAGCCAAAAATCAGCGTACGTACTGTTGCCTGATCGTCATAATGCACAGGAACTTGCATTCGCCCCTTCCGCCAGGGGCTTAGGCCGTCCAAAGTGGGCCTCCCGAGCTGCGCCACGGCTCGCGGATTTCCTTGAAATGCGGGGAGGGGGCCATGCGTGACATCAGGAATGATTTGGCGGAACGAGCGAGACTGATCGAGGATCAAATCAGCGCTGCTTATGCTCAGTTCGAGAAAATGCTCGAGCAGCTGCAGAACGAGCGCGACGGCAAGGTGTCGGAGCTGAAAGCCGAGTTTGCAGCGCTCGGCAAGCTGATGGAGGTCGAGAACCGGCGGATGGCGAATGTGCTGCCGCTCGCGGTTCAGGGGCCGGCGCCGCAGCTGTCTCTTGCCGATTTCATCATGCAAACGCTGAACGAGATCGGTCCCATGGCGAAGGACGACATCGTGAACCAGGCATCGAAGGAAGGGTATTTCTCCGATGCCGAGAACGCAGATCGCGGCGTGCACGCTGCCCTCGTCAGCCTTCATCGCAACGAGCATATCCGCCAGCTCCAAGATGGAACCTTCGCGCCGGCCACGCTGGCGCAGACCGTCAGGTTCAGGCGGGCGATGTAGCTTCAAATCGAGCTTGGGCGGCGGCGGCCGCGCAACAGCTCCGATACGTCCCGCCGCACCTTGTCCTCGGCATAGCGGGCGAGAGCTTTGCGGTCGGTGAAGTCGTCGAGCGGCACCGGCGGACCGATGCGAATGTGAGCGTCGAGCGGCCCCAAGCCAAGAAGCCGCCAGGCGTGGCTCGCAAGGTCCATGTCGCCGTACCAGGCCACTACGGGCCGTCCGCGGCGGCACAGTGGAAGCCCGTGCAGCTTGGTGTAGGTCAGCGCCAAGGTTTGCGCGCACAGATCGGTCCCGAGCGGATCGCCGCGCGTCGGCTTGACCGCAGCAAACAGCGGCGTCTTGAACGGCACCACGCTATTGCCGTCACTCGACGTGCCTTCGGCGAACAGCACGACGTGATCGCCGGCCTCGAGCCGGCTCAGAATCTCGTTGGCCTTGTCGGTGACCTCGCTGCGGCGGGTGCGATCGACAAATACCGAGCGCTGCAATTTGGCGAGCCATTTCACGAACGGCCACGACGCCACTTCTTGTTTGGCCACGAAGGACACCGGCGCCACCGCCGAGAGCACGGTGATGTCGAGCCAGGAGACGTGGTTTGAGATGAGCAGCACGCCGTGCTCGCGCGCCACGCTGCCGTCGACATGCAAGCGGATGCCGACAAGCCGGCAGACCTGGCGGTGGTACCAGTTGGGGAAGGTGCGAGCGTAACGCGATCCCGTCCACAGAAACAAAAGCTGCAGCGGCATCAGCGGAAAGGTGAAGGCGAAGAATGCCGACAGCACCAGCCAAGCCCGTAATGCCCGCATGATCTGCCGCGCTAGCTCTTATTGTCTTTCAGCGTTCCCGCTTTGAGCGGGCTGCCGAACAGCTCGAGCCGATGGCCGATCAAGCGAAAGCCCAGCTCGCGCGCCACTGCCTCCTGCAAGCGCTCGATCTGCTCGTTCTTGAACTCGATCACCTCGCCGGTCTGCACGTTGATGAGGTGATCGTGGTGGCCGTGCCCGGCCGGCTCGTAGCGCGCGCGGCCGTCGCCGAACTCATGGCGCTCGAGGATGCCGGCGCCTTCGAACAGGCGCACGGTGCGATAAACCGTGGAGAGCGAGATGCGGGGATCGCGGGCCGACGCCCGGCGATAAACCTCCTCGACATCGGGATGGTCCTCGGCCTCGGACAGCACCTTGGCGATCACCCGGCGTTGACCAGTCATGCGCATCCCCCGCTCGGCGCAGAGGCGCTCGATCCGGCTTTCCCGTGAGCCTGTCTTATCCATCTAGAGGGCGCTCTCTCCGGACCTCGGTCATCATCTGCAGTCGAGCCTCAAAGGGCAAGACTGAAGATGTCCGCATCGGCGCCGTACTCATAATAGCGCGGACGGCGCCCCACGACGACCGCTCCGAGAGACCGGTAAAGGTCGCGCGCGGCCGAATTGCCCTCGTCAACCTCAAGAAACAGCTGCTTCGATCCGGCGTCGCGCAAGGCTCCCGTGGTGGCGGCAAGCAGCGCCTTGGCAAGGCCGAGCCGGCGGCAAGCCGGGTCGACCGCGAGCGTCAACAGCTCGGCCTCGTCGCCGGCGCTCCTTACGATGAGAAACCCTTGCGGGGATTGCGCTGTCGAGGTCGAAGCAACCAGTGCAAGGCATCCAGGAACGCCGAGAAACTGTCCGATCTCTGCCGCACCCCAGCTCTTGATGAAGCAGGTGGCATGAATGGCGGCCATGGCCGGCGCATCGGCCGCACAGGCCGCACGAA
>DATFVP010000064.1:0-3461 GCA_035260285.1 Methyloceanibacter sp. | reverse complement strand
CGGCCGCCAGTCTCATGCAGCACGAGGCCGGAAAGGAGGCGAAGGCCGGCGCGGCTTCCCTTTTTCGCCTGCACAATGACGCGGACCGCCGGCTCGCCTTCTTTCGGGAAGAGTGGGAACAGGCCAATTGCGCCGAAACGCCGGTCGAGCAGCGGCAACAGCTCGGGCAGAGCCTGCGGCATATGGATCAAGGTGATCCAACCCTTTGGCGCGGTGAAGGTGGCGAGGAAACGGACCCAGGCATCAAGCGCCCCCTCCTGCATGATGTGCGCAGCCGCGCGGCCTTTATTCGGCGCCGGCCTGACTCTGCCTTCAGCATGAAAGGGCGGATTGGCAATCACCTGGTCGTAGCCCTCTCGGACGAGGCCGTGTGCGATGAGCGTTTCCGCCGGAGCGGTCAAGTCAGCGGCAATCGCGCGGAAATAAGCGGTAAACCCGTTCCGCGCGGCATTGGCCTCTGCCAGCGCGCAAAGCTCTTGATCGATATCGACCGCGGTCACGTTAATTTGACGAGAGCGGGCAAGCAGGCAAAGCCCCGCCACCCCGACCCCTGAGCCGGCATCAAGCACCCAGTCTCCTGGTTGTGCGGAAACCGCAGCCTGCAACCAGACCGCATCGCTCCCAGAACGGTGCCCGGCCTTGGGTTGGGCCACAGCGATGCGGCCGCCGAGGAAGTCGTCGAGCGTGGTTCCAGGCGACGTCCCGGCCCGCGGCAGCTTTTCAGTCTTTGCCTTCATAGACGATGACATGGCCGATTCCGGCCCCGGTCAGCAACGCCCGCGCCCGCGCCAAGGCGTCGCTCGCCACGAGCACTCGCCGCGGCAGGGCCCCAATCGAGCCTTCCAGAACGCTCATATTGGTGTCGGCCACCATGAAGCCGATGCCCTCCTCCTCGAGGAGCGCGCTGACATAGGAGATCAGCACCGCGTCATTCGAACGCAACAGTTCCTTCATGGCGGGGACGTCCTTTGAGGCCGCAGCACCTTGACCTTGAAGCTGGAGCACCGACACTGTTCTCTGTTAAGTCAATGGCATCTTAAACGGCGTTGAGGAGCAGTCTTTTGGGAGTCGTCGTTCAGCTTTCCAGTGCACGTGATCCACGGGCAAGCCTTGCGCCTCTGCTCGCGCTTGTCGAGGAGGATATGGGTCATGTCAACCGCATCATCCTCGATCGCGCCCGCTCCAATGTCGAGCTGATCCCCGATCTCGCCCGGCACCTGATCGATTCCGGCGGCAAACGCCTGCGCCCGATGCTCACCGTCGCCGCGGCGAAGCTCTGCGGCTATTGTGGCGACGGCCACGTGCGGCTCGCGGCGAGCGTCGAGTTCATGCATACCGCGACACTGCTCCATGACGACGTGGTCGACGAGAGCGATCTCAGGCGTGGCAAAACTGCTGCGCGGTTGCTCTGGGGCAACGAGGCGAGCGTGCTCGTCGGCGACTTTCTCTTGGGCCAGGCCTTCAAGATGATGGTCGATGTTGGCTCGCTCGGCGCGCTCCGTATCCTGTCGGACGCGGCAGCCGTGATCGCCGAGGGCGAGGTGATGCAGCTCATCACCGCCAAGAACACCGAGACCACCGAAGACGACTATCTCGCGGTGATCGACGCCAAGACCGCTGCTTTGTTCGCCGCAGCCGCCGAGGTCGGCGCCGTCGTCGCCAACCGGCCGAAGTCTGAAGCGGCCGGCTTGCGATCATACGGCCGCAATCTTGGCCTCGCCTTTCAGCTCGTTGACGATGCGCTCGATTATTCCGGCGAGCCGTCTATGCTCGGCAAGAGCGTCGGCGACGATTTCCGCGAGGGCAAGATCACGCTTCCCGTGGTGCTGTGCTATCGCCGCGGCAATGCGATAGAGCGCGCCTTCTGGCAGCGCACGCTGCAGGACGGCGAGATCGGCGAGGATGATTTGCGCGAGGCCATGGGCCTCATGCAGAGGCACAACGCCTTGAACGATACCATGGAGCGGGCCCGCCATTACGGCGCCATTGCCCGCGACGCGCTCGCCATCTTCCCCGACTGCGACCCAAAGGCTGCGCTGCTCGATGCTGTCGCGTTCTGCGTCGACCGCCCGTTCTAGTCAGACTGAGGCTGACTAGCTCGGTTGCAGCGTCGTGGCCGCGACCCACCAGCTTGGGTGCTTCGCTTCGATCTCAGCAGCGGCGCGCTTCGCCTCATCCTCGGTCGCGAAGAGGGCAAAGCAGGTTGGCCCGCTGCCGGAAAGTCTCGCGAGATGCGCGCCCTGGCATCGCCGGAGCGCGGCGAGGACCTCCCCGATCACCGGCGCCAAGCTGAGCGCGGCGGCCTCAAGGTCGTTGCCGCGCCGAGCAGCATGGTCGAGGAGCCGCTTGAAGCTCTCCCCGAAGTCCAAAGTCTCCGGAGGTTGCGCAGGAGGGGCGAGCAGGTCTGCCGTCACCAGCACGCCATAGACATAGGCCGCAGCAAGCTGAAGACCTGGATTGGCGAGCACCACCGCACAAGGCGGAAATCCGCGCACCGGAGTGACCACCTCACCCCGGCCCGTCATCAGCGCCGGACGGCTCAGCCGGCAGGCGGGAACGTCTGAGCCAAGGCCCTCGGCGATCTCCCGCCAATTCTCCTCGTCAAGGGTATCTCGATTGGCTCCGGCAAGCAGCCGCAAGGCAGACGCTGCATCGGCCGAGCCGCCGCCGAGACCGGCAGCAACAGGCAAATTCTTGACCAGGCGGAAACGCCCGAGCGTGATGGCTGACGCCTTTGACCTCGCGGCTTCAGCCGCGGCAATCACCAGATTGTCACCGGAAAGGTCGGCCGCAAACGGCCCATCGATACTGAGGGCGAGAGTCCCGCCTGGCTCAAGCTCGAGGTTATCGCCAAGCACGGTGAAGGCCACGAGACTGCGGATCTCGTGATAGCCATCGTCGCGGCGTCCAAGCACCTCGAGCGTGAGGTTGAGCTTGGCCTTTGCCGTGTCGCGGAGCGCCGCCATCGCCAAGGCTCCGCGATTCCCGAAAAGTGAAAGACTATTCGGCGATCTTCTGCACCGTCGAATTCGCAGCCTTGGTCGTCGGAGCGTCGGCGAGGCCGTCCTTCAGCTTCTTGTCGATGGTAGCGATGAGATCCTTGTCGGGCTTGAGCGTGAGGCTCTGCTGCCACTGATATTTTGCCTCGAGCTTCCGCCCGATGCGCCAATAAGCGTCGCCGAGATGATCGTTGATCACCGGGTCGTCGGGCCTGAGCTCAACGGCGCGCTCGAGATGCTCGACCGCGGACTGGATGTTGCCGAGGCGGTAATAGGCCCAGCCGAGGCTGTCGACGTAGTAGCCGTCATCGGGCTTAAGCTTTACCGCCTTGCGGATATAGTCCATAGCCGTCTTCAGGTTCTGGCTCTGGTCGACCCAGGTGTAGCCGAGATAATTGAGCACCGGGGACTCGTCCGGCGAAAGCTCCAGCGCCTTCTTCAGGTCCGCTTCGGCCTGAGGCC
>DATFVP010000063.1:0-16068 GCA_035260285.1 Methyloceanibacter sp. | reverse complement strand
GTTGGCGACCACAAACTCGATGCCGCGCAGACCGGAGGCGATCATGTTGTTGACGGCATTGCCGCCCGCTCCGCCCACACCGAACACGGTGATCCGCGGCTTGAGCTCGGTGAGATCTGGAACCTTGAGATTGATCGTCATAGCGGCCTTCTTTCTTGATCTTTCGTCGAGTGCTTTTCAGCCTGTTAGAAGTTGTCCCTAATCCACTCACTCACACGTGCAAGATAGCCGGTGCCGGTGCGCAAGAAACGCTGCTCGGCACGGCCTGAAAGTTTGTCGTCGCCGCGCGCCCATTGCTTGAGGACGCCGACCGCGCTCGAGAAATCTGGACCAGTGCCGCCTTCAGGCAGGCCGTTCAGGGCGCGCGGACGACCTAGGCGTACCGGGCGGCCAAACATGTTGGAGACAAGCTCGGCAAGTCCGGTCAGTTGGCTGCCGCCACCGGTCAGCACCAAGGTCTGCGCGGCCTCCGAGGCATGGGCGCAAGACGCGAGCCGCCGGCGCATGAGATCGAGAATTTCCTCGACGCGCGGACGGATAAGGACGGCGAGCTGGGCCTTGCTGATTTGATTCATGACGCCGCGCTGACTCTCGCCAACTGACGGGAAGGTGATGATCTCGCGCTCGTCGGAGAGCGTGGCGAAGGCGCTGCCATGCAGCGTCTTCAGGCGCTCGGCGTGCTCGAGCGGCGCGCCGAGCGAGCGAGCGATGTCGGTGGTAATGCCGGCGCCGCCGAGCGCAATGGCATCGGCGTGGATGAAATGCCCGTCGGAGAACACCGAGAGCGTCGTGGTGCCGGCGCCGAAATCGATGCAGGCACCGCCGAGCTTCGCCTCATCCGGCGTGATCACGGCGAGCGCGCTCGCGTAAGGTGCGGCGACGAGACCGCTCACTCCCAAATGGCAGCGCTCGACGCAGAGCGACAGATTGCGGATGGCAACCTCGTCGGCGGTTACGGCGTGGATATCGATGCCGAGCCGCTCGCCGCACATACCGAGCGGGTCGCGGATACCGTGATGGTCGTCGAGACGGTAGCCGGTGGGCAGCGCGTGAAGCACCATGCGCTTCTCGCGGGCGGCGTATTGGCGGGCGCCGGCGATGATGCGCAACGTATCGTCTTCGCGCACGGCGCCGGAGGGAAGCGCCACGCTCGCCGAGAAGCTTTCGCTCTTTAGCCTGCCGCAGGTGACGGCGACATGGGCATCCTCGACGATGGTTCCGGCCATGCGCTCGGCGGTGTCAACGGCTGAACGGATGCAATGCTCGGCCCGATCGAGATGGGTGACCATGCCGCCTTTGAGGCCCTCGGCGCGGTGATGGCCGAAGCCTAGCACCTCAAACTGCACGCCTTCGCCGGCAACTTCGAGCCAGTCTGGAGCAGACCAGGTCCTGGCGATCAGGCAGCAGATCTTGCTCGTGCCCACGTCAAGCGCGGTTACGATTCGCTGCCGCTTGCCACGATTGAGACCTTGCTGCTTCATCCCCCCGACTCCCACTCAGGTATTTCGCTTGGTGCTTGCCGTCGGAACGTCAGGAGCGGCACTGCCGCTCTCGGGCATCACCGGCTCGGCCTTGTCGCGGATGCGTACGCTTACCCGGTCGGCGAGACGAAGGTCGACCGCGGCAATGTTGCGGGCGAGCAGATTGCGGTGCCGATCGAGCCCGATCAAGGTGTTGAGCGCGTCGGTCACGCTGTCGTCGGGAAGCATGATGTCGATGCCGGAAGACAGCCTCAGCGTCCACCGGCGGTCGCCCACCCTGGTCGCGGCCACCACCTGCTTGGTCAAGCTATCGAAGGGCTTCAGCGTCGCGAGCAGATCGGCGGCGTTCTTGCCGGCGCCCTCGCCCACCACGAGCGGAAGGCTCGCATAGGCTTCGCGCACGACGGGTGCGATCACGGCACCCTCGGCATCGACCACATAGGTCTTTCCACCCGACTGCCACACGGCGAAGGGAACCCGCTCCTCGATAACCACTTGGAGAGTCGACGGCAGAAGCCGCATGACCTGCGCGTGCTTGATCCACGGCACTTTCTCCAGCCGCTTCTTGGCCGCGTCGGTGTCGAAGGAGAGCATCAGGTTGTCAGGGCCGGCACCGAGAGCCTTGGTCAGCTCGGCGTCGGACACGTGTTGCTGGCCTTCCACGGTGATGCGCTTGACGCCAAATCCGGCAGCGATGGCGAGAGCCTCGGCGCCGCGTTGCGTCTGGCCAAGCAGGCCGTCCTCTCCGCTCACCCAAAATCCATATCCTGCGGCGCCGGCGAGCAGGAGCACGGTGGCGACGCGCCAGACGCCGCTGCCGCGGTGAAGCGCTGCACCGCCAGGAGCGCGCTTCTTCAAACCGAATCCGGGCAGCGACAGGCCGGAGAATTTGCGGGCAGGCACGGCGATGCTGCGCGCGAGCAACGCGTCATCCGATCTCCGTATCTGGCGTCGCCCTCTATTGGGGCCTACCGATTGCACGACGCATCCTCCAGGATCCAGCGAACCAGCTCGCCGAATGAGCGGCCGCTATGAGCCGCAAGCTCCGGCACCAGCGACGTGGACGTCATGCCTGGTTGGGTATTGACCTCGAGACAGATCATTTCCCCCTCGCCGCCGCCCCGATCGTCGAATCGAAAGTCGGAACGGCTGACCCCACGGCAACCCAGTGCCCTATGAGCCGCCAGGGACAGCTTCTGTACCAATTGGTAAACATTTGGTAAAAGCGGCGCCGGAAGCACGTGGATTGAGCCTCCCGGAGCGTATTTCGAGGTGTAGTCGTAGAAGGTGAGCCCCTCTGCGGGGCGAATCTCGATCACCCCCAAAGCCTCCTCCCCCATCACAGCGCAAGTCAGCTCCCGGCCGGGGATATAGCGCTCCACCATCAGCTCCTCGCCGAGGGTCCAGTCGGCGGCGTGCAGCTCCTGTGGGGGATGGCGCTGATCCTCGCGCACGATGAACACGCCCACGCTCGATCCTTCCGTCACCGGCTTGATCACGTAAGGCGGCTTCATGGCGTGGGCGCGGGCGGCTTCGGCACGGCTTAGCACCAGGCTTTCCGCCACTGGCACTCCTGCCGCGCGCATCACCGCCTTGGCTCGCTCTTTATGCATGGCGAGCGCAGAGGCGAGCACGCCCGAGTGGGTGTAGGGAATGCCGAGCGTCTCCAGCACGCCCTGGATGCAGCCGTCCTCGCCGAAGCGGCCATGCAGTGCGTTGAAGCAGACGTCGGGGCGAAGCTCGGTGAGCTCGGTCGCCACGTCGCGCCCGACATCGAGGCGCGTCACGCGGTAGCCTTGCCCTTCGAGCGCCTTGGCGCAGGCCTCGCCGGAACGGAGCGAGATTTCTCGTTCTGATGACCAGCCGCCCATCAGCACCACGACGTGGGTTTGGATCTCAGACATGGCGATTCCCTGTGTTGGTAGGCTAGTCCTGTCAGGCCGAACTGCTCGTCATACCGGCGAAAGCCGGTATCCAGCGAAATACCTAACAAGCCATCAGTAGCAGGGGAATCAGCGATTCTTGTGCTGGATTCCGGCTTTCACCGGAATGACTGGAAAACAAATCATCGTGGTACGCCGAGGCGCTTTATCTCCCATTCGAGCTCGACGCCGCTCTTCGCCTTCACCCGCGCGCGCACCGTCTCGCCAAGCTCCTCGATGTCGGCACCGGTCGCTGCTCCTTGGTTGATGAGGAAGTTGCAATGCATCTCCGAAACATGCGCGCCGCCGACGCGAAGTCCGCGGCAGCCTGCGGCATCGATCAACTGCCAGGCCTTGTTGCCGGGAGGGTTCTTGAAGGTCGAGCCGCCGGTGCGGCTCTTGATCGGCTGGGCCTGCTCTCTGTAGGCCGCGATGTCGTCCATCTCGGCGAGGATCGCGGCAGGTTCGCCGGGCTCGCCTTGAAACAAGGCCTGCGTGAAGATCAGGTCCTCGGGTGCGCCGCAATGGCGATAAGCGTAGTGCAGCTCAGCAACGGGAAGCACGTGCACCTTGCCGCCGCGGTCGACAGCGCGCGCCTCGACCACCACCTCGCAGGTCTCGCGTCCGTGGGCGCCGCCATTCATGCGCAGCGCGCCGCCGACGCAACCGGGAATGCCGCGATAGAAGGAGAGCCCGGCGATGCCGGCTTCCGCTGCAGCGCGGGCAACTTTCACGTCGGGCATCGCGGCGCCGGCACAGAGCCGCCATCCGTCCCCTATCTTGGTATCACCGAAACCGCGGCCGAGCCGTATCACCACGCCCCCGATGCCGCCGTCGCGCACGAGCAGATTTGAGCCAAGCCCGATGATGGTGACTGGGATCTCGGCCGGCGCATTTGCCATGAAATAAGAGAGGTCGGCCTCATCAGCGGGCGAATAAAGGACCTCGGCAGGGCCCCCGACGCGGAACCAGGTGAGATCGGCAAGCACGGCGCCGGCCTTCAGCTTGCCGCGCAACTCCGGAAGCAGCGCGGTAAGATCGTCGGCAAGGCCGCTCGCGACCGATGCTTCGTTCATGCCCGGGCTCCGTGGTCGGAGAGCTTCTGCGGCAGCGCGTTGATCCAGTCGGTGATTGTGCCTGCGCCAAGACCCACGACCAAATCTCCCGCCTGAGCCAAAGCGGCAACAGTCTCGACCAGCCCCTCTTCGCCGTCGACGGTGAGCACCTTAGGATGGCCGTGGCGGCGGAGACCTGACGCGAGCTCGTCGCGGTCGATGCCTGGGATCGGCACCTCTCCCGCCGAATAGACCGGCGTCACCAGCGCGATGTCGGCATCGTCGAGGCAGGCTGAGAACTCGTTGAACAGGCTTTGCAGCCGCGTGTAGCGGTGCGGCTGGATCACGGCGATGACGCGGCCATTGCCGGCGACGCGCGCCGCCCGCAGCACGGCCGCGATCTCCACGGGATGGTGCGCGTAGTCGTCATAGACCTGCACACCCTGCCACTCGCCGACATGGGTGAAACGCCGCTTCACCCCAGAGAAGCTTGCGAGGCTAGCGCGGATCGTCTCGTCGTCAACGCCGGCCTCAGCCGCAACGGCAAGGGCTGCGAGCGCGTTTAGTGCGTTGTAGTGCCCGAGCACCGGCAGCATCAGATCCTCGAGCAGGCGCGCGCCACCTCTCACTCCCGAGCCGAGCCTGGCATTGAACACGATTTTGTCGCGGGCCGGCCTGACATCGGCGAGCCTGATATCGGCATCGCGCGCCACGCCATAAGTAAGCGTGCGCCGCCCATTGGCCGCGCCTCCGAGCTTGGCGAGAAGCTCGCGCACGACCGGATGATCGATGCAGGCGACCGCGAGCCCATAATAGGGAATGGCCTCGATGAATTGCTGGAAGCCTTGATGCAGCGCCGGCAGCGTCTCCCAGTAGTCCATATGCTCGGGATCGATATTGGTGACGACGCCGATCTGGGTGGGAAGCTTCAAGAAGGTTCCGTCCGACTCGTCGGCCTCGACCACCATCCACTCGCCCTTGCCGATGCGCGCATTGGTGCCCCAGTCATTGATGATGCCGCCGGCAATCACCGTGGGGTCCAGCCCGCCGTGTCTGAGGAGGCCCGCGATCAGCGAAGTGGTCGTGGTCTTCCCGTGGGTGCCGGTGATGGAGACGGTGGCGCAAGGGCGCATCAGCTCGGCCAGCATCTCGGCGCGGCGGATGATGGGAATGCCGCGCTCCTTGGCGGCTTCGAATTCCGGATTACCGGCCTTTACCGCGGTCGAGATCACGAGCGTGGACGCGTCGTCGATATTGGCCGGGTCATGGCCGATCAGGCAGCGGATGCTGCGGGCCCGGAGACGCTCGAGATTGGCGCTGTCCTTGAGGTCGCTGCCCTGCACTGTGTAGCCGCGGGTATGCATCACCTCAGCGATGGCGCTCATGCCGATGCCGCCGATGCCGACGATATGCACGAGGCCGGTCTTATGCGGATCGGGCATGTGCATGGCGAACGCTACTCCTTGGACTTCACGAGCTCATCCACGAGGTCGGCGAGCCGCTTCACGGCGTCGACCGTGGCCATCCGATGCGCCTTTTTCGCGGCGTCCGCCAGACGCTCCGGCGAGGATAGGAGGCTCTGCAGCAGCTCGGCCAGGCGCTCGGCGGAAAGCTCCGACTGTCGCACGCACCAGCCGCCGCCAACCTCTTGCAGCCGTGTTGCATTTTCAAGCTGATCGTTGTCAAGGGCGTGGGGAAGCGGTACCAGCAGGCAGGGACGGCCGATGGCGGTCAGCTCGGCCACGGTCGAAGCGCCGGCGCGGGCTATGACTAGTTGCGCCGTGGCGATCCGCTCCGGCAGATCGCGGAAGAAGGGGGCAAGATGCGCGGCGATCTTGTCGGTGGTATAAGCCTCGCGCAGGCCCGCCAAATCCTCCTCGCGTGCCTGCTGCACGATGGTGAGCCGCTCGCGCACCGCATCGGGCAGGCGCATAAGCGCCGGAGGCAACGCTTCGGAGAAGAAGCGCGCGCCTTGGCTGCCACCGAACACCAGCAGCAGAAGCCGGGATGAACCGCTCGGCGGCGTATAGGGCACGTCGCGGAATTTGAGCACGGCGTCGCGCACAGGGATGCCGGTCAGCCGTGCCCTGGCTTGCGCTTCGGCACCAAGCAGCTTGGTCGGCATGAAAGACAGCGCAATCTTGTCGACAAAGCGCGACAGAAGCCGGTTGGCCCGACCCATCACCGCGTTCTGCTCGTGGATTGCGGTCGGGATGCGAAGCGTACGCGCGGCGATGATGGGCGGCAGCGTGGGATAGCCGCCAAAGCCGATCACCGCCCTCGGCTTCAGCCGCAACAGCATACGTAGCGCACCGACATAGCCGATGCCGAGCCTGGTAAAGGTGGCAGCGACGGCGACGGGAGAGCGGCTGGTCAGGGTGGCGGACGGAATGCGGTGAATAGCGCGGGCGGGAAAGTCGCCGCCATATTTCTCGGCCCGCATGTCGGTGGCGAGCTCGACGGCATAGCCGCGGCGCCGAAGCTCCTGGGCGAGCGAGGCCGCGGGGAACAGATGGCCTCCCGTACCGCCTGCGGCGAGCAGGATCGGCCGCTCGCTCAAGCCACCTGCTCCGAGGCAGCCTTGCCTTCATGGGAGCCGGGTTCGCTTTCGGCTTCGCTCGCGGCAGTACGCGGCAGGCGTCCGGCAATCGGCCTTCGCCGCGTGAGCCCGAGGACAAAGCCCATGGTCAGCGCCATGGCGAGCAGCGATGAGCCGCCATAGGAGATGAAGGGCAGCGTCATGCCCTTGGCAGGCAAGAGGCCGACATTCACCGCCATGTTGATCAGCGTCTGCAGGCCGAACAGCATCATCAGCCCAGCAGTCGCATGGCGAATGAAGCCGTCAGGCTCCTGCGACGCCTTGGACAGGCCGCGCAGCACGATGAAGGCAAACACTGCGAGCAAGATGAGGCAGGCGATCAGGCCATATTCCTCGGCCGCGACGGCGAAGATGTAGTCGGTGTGCGAGTCGGGAAGCACGTCTTTCACAGTGCCCTCGCCAGGGCCACGGCCGAACCAGCCGCCATGCAGGAAGGAGTCGAGCGCCTTGTCGACCTGGTAGGTGTCGCCGGAAGCCGGATTGAGGAAGCGGTCGATGCGCGAGGCTACATGCGGCACGAGCAAATAGGCTGACGCAACACCGGCTATGCCGGCGAAGCCGAGCGCACCGATCCAGAATAGATTGATGCCGGCCATGAAGAACAACGCCATCCACACGAGGCTGACGAGCAGCATCTGTCCGAAATCAGGCTGCAGCACGAGCAGCAGCGCAAAGATGCCGTAAAGCGCAAGTGCAATCTCGATGCCTGGCACGTAGCTGCGCTTCTGGCTTTCGTTGAACAGCCAGGCGGTGAGCACCATGAAGGCCGGCTTGACGAATTCGGAAGGCTGGATCGAGACGAAGCCGATCTGCAACCAGCGCCTGGCGCCTTTGATCTCGGGGCCGATGAACATGGTGGCGAGCATCAGCGCGATGCCGACGACAAAGATGATGAGGCTCGCGCGGCGGATCTGCTTTGGGGTGAGAGTCGAGGCCGCGAACATGATGACCACCGCCGGCAGCAGCAGCGCCGCCTGTCGGCGCACGAAGTAGAACGGCTCGAGATTGTACTTGGTGGCGATGGGCGGGCTTGCGGCGAGCGACAGCACGAGTCCGGCGCCCATCAAAAGAAGCAGGCCGAAGAACATCAGGCGGTCGACTGTGAACCACCAGTCGGAGAGGACGCTCTTCTCGGCGCGAGTGATCCTCATGCCGCCCTGCCCTCCCTTGGCTGGACCGGGCTCACCCCTGGAAGGAGCATGACGAGGTCACGGAAGTTTCGCCCTCGCGTTTCGAAATTGGCGAACTGGTCGTAGGAGGCGCAAGCCGGCGACAGCAGCACAACCGGCTCGGCCCCACGCGAGCGTCGCGCGTCGGCGGCAGCGGCTTCGATGGCGCGGTCGAGCGTACCGCATTGCACATGATCGACCTGCGCGCCGAGTTGCTCGGCGAATTCATTGGCTGCCTCGCCGATCAGATAGGCACGGTGGATCCTCGCGAAGAACGGCTCGAGGCCATCAAGACCGCCAGCCTTCGGCCTGCCGCCGACAATCCAATAAATGTCGGTGAAGCTCGCCAACGCCTTGGCGGCGGCATCGGCATTGGTGGCCTTAGAGTCATTGATAAAGAGGACTGGCCCCAATCGAGCCACCTCCTCCATGCGGTGGGCAAGGCCGGCAAAGGTTCCAAGCCCCTTGGCGATGGTCGAGGCGTCGAGCCCTTGCGAGCGCGCTAGCGCGTAGGCCACGGCCGCATTCTGCCAATTGTGAGCGCCGCGAAGTGAGCCGATGCCGTCGAGGCCGACGCGGCCGCGCTCAACGCCGTTCTCGACCTCAGTCAGCATGCCGTCTTTCGCCCACACGCCGGTCTGGACGGGGTAGCCAACGGCGATGCGTTTCACCGCAAGAGACCCGTGAAGCGCATCGGCGATGGCGCGGGAATAATCGTCGTTGACACCGATCACGGCGGTGCCGTCTGCGGGTAGCCTATCGAAAACGCGCGCCTTGATGGCGGCGTAGTTCTCGATGGTGCCGTGGCGATCGAGATGATCCGAAGTGATGTTGATGAGCGCCGCGGCGTCGGGGGCGAGCGACGGCGTGAGGTCGATCTGAAACGTCGACAGCTCGAGAACATAGGTCAGGCCAACGGCGGAGGGCGGAAGGTCGAGGACGGCGCGGCCGATATTGCCGCCAAGCGCGACCGGCCTGCCTCCAACCTGCAACAGATGCGCAGTGAGCGCCGTGGTGGTGGATTTGCCATTGGTGCCGGTGATGACCACGACCTTGGCGCCTGAGCCCTGCCTCACTGTTTCGCGAAAGAAGAGCTCGGTGTCGCCGATGACTTCGATGCCTGCTTCTTGCGCCTTCCTCACGCTCCAGTGGGGCTCGGGATGAGTCAGAGGAATGCCGGGTGCGAGCACAAGCGCTGCTATCCTGCTCCAATCGGTGCCGGCGAGGTCGTGCAGGGCAATGGCTCGGGCCGCAGCCTTGTCGCGTGCCTCTTGCGTGTCATCCCAGGCGAGCACCCGCGCGCCGCCGGCGGCGAGGGCGTGGGAAGCGGCGATGCCGCTCAAGCCCAGTCCAAACACCGCGACATCGCGGCCGGCAAAGATCGTCACGGGAATCATTCTTTAGAATCTACCGCAATTTGAGCGTGGCGAGGCCAAGGAGCGCGAGCACGACCGCGATAATCCAAAAGCGGATCACCACCGTTGATTCAGCCCATCCCTTCTGTTCGTAATGGTGATGCAGTGGGGCCATGCGGAACACGCGCTTGCCAGTGAGCCGGAAGCTCGCCACCTGCACGATCACTGACACCGCCTCCAGCACGAACAGGCCGCCGACGATGGCAAGCACCAGCTCATGCTTAGTGGCGACGGCGATGGTGCCGAGCGCCCCGCCGAGTGCGAGCGATCCCGTATCCCCCATGAAGATCTGCGCGGGCGGAGCATTGAACCAGAGGAAGCCGAGGCCGGCGCCGACCAGGGCCCCGCAGACGACGGCAAGCTCGCCGGTTCCTGGCACGAAATGGATCTGCAGATATTCGGCGAACAGCGCATTGCCGACGAAATAGGAGATGAAGCCGAAGGTGGCGGCGGCGATCATCACCGGCACGATGGCGAGGCCGTCGAGACCATCGGTGAGGTTCACGGCGTTGCCGGCGCCGACAATGATGAAGGCGCCGAAGGGTACAAACAGCCAGCCGAGGTCGATCAGCACGTTCTTGAAGAAGGGAATGGCGAATGCGGTGGAGAGAGGCGCCTGGCCGACCGAGGCAATGACCCAGGTGGCAACGAGCGCGATGGCCGTCTCGATAACGAGCCTTACGCGCCCGCGGGAGCCTTCCACCGATTGGCGGGTCACTTTGAGGTAGTCGTCATAAAGGCCGACGGCACCATAGACGAGGGTAACGATCAGCACCACCCAGACATAAGGGTTATGCAGATTGCCCCAGAGCAGCGTGGCGACGGTCACCCCTGACAGGATCATCAGTCCGCCCATGGTCGGCGTGCCCTGTTTTTGCAGAAGGTGACGCTCTGGCCCGTCGGCGCGGATCGGCTGGCCCTTGCCCTGGCGAATGCGCAAGGACCTAATAATGGCCGGGCCGAACAGGAATACGAACAGGAGCGCCGTGATCAAGGCGCCGCCGGTGCGGAACGTGATGTACCGAAAGATATTAAATGCGCTGAGTTCGCCCGTAAGTTCGGTCAACCAATAGAGCATGGTCTTCCCCCTAACGGCTCGTTTAGGGCGAAAGTGTCACGAAGGGAATCGGGAATTCGCGTCCGATCCCCAGTTTCGCCGTTCACGAGAGCGGAAAAACCTGAGAAATCCGTAAGATCAGGCTTGAGCGGCCTTGCGCGGCGCCTGGAAATGGCGTTGCAGAGCCTCGACCAGCGGGGACATGCGGCTGCCCAAGGAGCCTTTGATCATTACCACGTCGCCAGCCCCGACTCCCTTGGTGAGGAGCGGCGCAAGCTGCTCCGAGGTCTTGGCATAGGCCCCCCGGCGTTTGGCTGGCAGCGCCTCGTAAAGTCCGCGCATCATCTCGCCGCAGGCATAGACGAGATCGACGTCAGCCGCGTCGATGTCATCTACTAGCTCCTGATGCAGCTTGGGACCGAGGCCGCCAAGCTCGAGCATGTCGCCGAGCACCGCGACGCGGCGCTCGTATTCATCCCGCGGCGTGAGGCCCAAAGTGGCGAGTGCAGCTCGCATGGAGGCGGGATTGGCATTGTAGCTTTCGTCGATGATGGCGACGCGCCCGCCCTTGCCGCCGATGACGATGCGTTCGCCGCGTCCGGTCTGGGCGTGCCACCCGGCGAGTGCTTTCGCCGCCGCTTCTAGATCGGCATCGGCGAGCTTCGCCGCGGCAAGCACGGCAAGCGAATTCTGCACAAAGTGAATGCCAGGCGCGCCGATACGGTAGCTGACGGTCTCGCCAAGAATGTCAGCCTTTACCTCAGAGCTCTCGGGGCCAAGCTCGACGCTCAAGCACCTCGCGTCGACGCCTTGCGTCTCGCCGAAGGTCACGACCTTCGCCTTGCGCTGCCAAGCGTGGCGTCTGAGCCGCTCGAAATAGGGATTGTCGCGGTTGAGGATCGCCGCCCCGCCTGGGACCAGTCCTTCGAGAATTTCGGCCTTGGCGTCGGCAATCGCCTCGACCGAGCGGAAGAAGCCGAGATGCACCGGCGCCACCGTGGTGATGATGGCGATATGTGGCCTGATCAGCTGGGTCAGGGCTTTCAGCTCGCCGGCGTGATTCATGCCCGCCTCGAACACGCCGAAATTCGTGTCCTGCCGCATATTGGCGAGCGACAGCGGCACGCCCCAATGGTTGTTGTGGGACTTCAGCGAGATATGCACCAGGCCTGACGGCATCAGCGCAATCTTCAGTGCCTCCTTGGTTCCGGTCTTGCCGACGCTGCCGGTCACCGCGATCACCACGGTGTCCTTGGCACGGGCGCGTGCAGCAGTGCCGAGATCATTCAGCGCCTGAAGCGTGTCGGCGACGCGGAGCAGGCGCTTCTCGCCGCGCGGAGCCTTGAAGTCCTGCTCGACGATGGCGCAAGAGGCACCTTGCGAGAGCGCCGCCTCGACGAAGGCATGTCCGTCGCGGTTCAGACCGCGAAGCGCGATAAAGGCCTCGTCGGGCGCAAGGCTTCGGCTGTCGATGGAGACGCCGCTCACTGGCGTGCCTGACGGCAGCGAGCACTTGCCGTGCGCGGCCTTTATCATCTCCCCCACTGTCCCTAGCGGTTTAGGCACGGTTTCCTTCCCCCTTCAACGCAGCGTCGACCGCATCATGGTCAGAATAAGGAATGACGGCGTCTTTGATAATCTGTCCCGTCTCGTGTCCCTTGCCGGCAATCAGCAGGACATCCCCGCTTTTCAGGCCGGCGATGGCTTCAGCCACGGCGACCGTGCGGCCGGGAACCTCGATGGCGCCGGGGGCCGCCGCCAGAATTTCGCGGCGAATGTCCTCAGGCTCCTCGCTCCTCGGATTGTCGTCGGTAACGATGGCGATGTCGGCTCTCTCCACAGCAACCGCGCCCATTTTAGGGCGCTTGCCCCTGTCTCGATCGCCGCCGCACCCGAACACCACCAAGAGGCGGTTGCGCACGTAAGGCCGAAGGGCGTCGAGAGCCTTAGCCAGCGCATCGGGGGTATGGGCGTAGTCGATGAAGATGGGAGCCCCGGTACGGGTGGTGCCGGCAAGATCGAGGCGCCCGCGCGAGCCGTGCAGATTCTCGAGCAGCGACAAAAGCTTAGCGGCGCTCGCTCCGGCGGCCATGCACAGGCCCGCGGCGACAAGCGCGTTCGAGGCCTGGAAGGCGCCGACGAGCGGCAGGCGGAAGACCTCCGTTCCGCCTCCATGCTCGACAACGAGGCGCTGGCCGAAGCCGTCATTCTCGGCGGAGACGAGCCTCAAGGCTTTCCCAGCGCGCCCAACCGACATCACGGTGAGGCCGCGCGACTTGGCGAGCGTCGCCACCTGCTCGCCGGCCTTACTGTCAACGTCGATCACAGCCCCAGCCCCTTGCGGCAGCAACTCTCGAAACAGGCGGAGCTTCACGTTGAAATAGTCCTTGAAGCTCAAGTGATAGTCGAGATGGTCGCGCGAGATGTTGGTGAAGGCGCCGGCCACAAGCCGCAAACCGTCGACGCGGCGCTGCTCGAGCCCATGACTCGACGCTTCAAGCGCAAGATGGGTGACGTCAGACTTGGCGAGGTCGGCAAGGATGCGATGCAGCTCGATGGGGTCCGGCGTGGTGTGGGCGAGGGTTTGCGTGCCTGATGGTCCAACCACGCCGACCGTGCCGAGGCTCGCGGCGCGGAACCCCATCTGCTCCCAGAGCTGGCGAACGAAAGAGGCGACCGAGGTCTTGCCGTTGGTGCCGGTCACAGCGACGGCGACTTCCGGTTGCGCGCCGAAGAAACGCGCGGCGATCAGCGCAAGCCGCCGTCGTGGGTCGGCGTCCTCGACTACAGGCGTGCCGTTGAGCGCATGCGTGCCCCCTTGCGGCATTAGGATAGCGGCGGCGCCACGCGCCAATGCGTCGGCGATATAGTGCGCGCCGTCGGTGCGCGATCCGGGAAGGGCTGCGAACAAATAGCCAGGCTTGACGGCGCGGCTGTCAGCAGTCAGTCCCGCGATCGGAACCTGCAGCCAAGGGGCGGGCAGCGGTGCCTCGGGCCCCATCAACTCACCAAGGGTCATCACCTGACATCCACGTGCCCTGGGGGGCGGCCGCGCGACAAGCGTCCTCTAATAGGAGGCGAGGACTTTCGCGTCAAACTTGGGCTGGTCGCCGGGAAGCTTCGGCTGAACGCTGAGAATGGGCGCAATCCGCGCCACGATTTTGCCCACGGTGGGCGCCGCATTCACGCCTGCCGTCGCTTCGTTGTGGGTCTCCGGCACGCGCTTAGGTTCGTCGAGCATGACCAGCACTAGATATTCAGGGGCGTCGGTGGGAAAAACCGAGAGGAAAGAGTTTAGCAGCTCGGAACCTTCGTAATGGCGTCCGACCACCTTCTCTGCCGTGCCGGTCTTGCCGCCGACGCGATAACCTTCGGCCTCGGCGCGCTTGCCAGTGCCCTTGAGGACATTGAGGCGCATGAGCTGGAGCATCGCCTGGCTGGTGGCTGGCTTCACCACGCCCGGTGCTTGCCGCAAGCCTGCCAGGCGTGAGCGCGGCAGGAAGGTCGGCGTTACGGCGAAGCCGCCATTGACCAGAGGCAAAGTCGCCGTCGCCAGCTGCAAGGGCGTGACCGAAAGCCCATGCCCGTAAGCGATCGTGATGGTGTTGATCTGCTGCCAGGGCGAGGGGATGATCGGCGCAGCACTTTCGCCGATCTCGGTGGTGAGGCGGTTCAACAACCCGAGCTTGTCGAGGAAGGCGCGGTGACGGTTGACGCCAAGAGCGAGCGCCATCTTCGCCGCACCGATATTCGACGAATAGATGAAGATCTCGGGAACCGTTAGCCTGCGCTTCTTGCCGTGGAAGTCCTCGATGGCGAAGCCGCCGACATGCAGCGGTTGGCTCGCGTCGTAGCTTGAGCGCAAGGTGGCGCTGCCGGCGTCGAGCGCGCCGGCCACGGTCAGCACCTTGAACACTGAGCCGAGCTCGTAGACGCCGGAGGTCATGCGGTTCAGGCGATCCTTGTCGAGGGCCTCTTCCCGGTGATTGGGGTCGTAGTCGGGCAGCGAGACCATGGCGATGACCTCTCCGCTCGCGACGTCGATGACGGCGCCAGCGGCGGCCTTGGCGCGGTAGGTGGCCATAGCGTTGACCAATTCCTCGCGCACGACGTGCTGCACGCCGAGATCGAGCGACAGAGTCACGGCCTCTCCGCCAACGGCGTTCTCAGGCGCCGACATGGCGAGCTGCGGATTGTCGTCGATGAACTTCTCGATGCCGGCGAGACCCTTATTGTCGACATTGACGTAGCCGACGACGTGACAGGCAGTGGCGCCGACCGGATAGACGCGGCGATATTCCTCGATGAAGCCGAGCCCTGGCTGGCCAAGCTCGTAGATCTCAGCCTGCTGCGTCGGCGTGAGCTCGCGCTTGATGGCGACGAACCTCCTCCCCTGCTTCAGCTTCTCGCGGAGCTCGGCGGTGTCGATGTCGGGCAGAACGCTCGCCACCTGCTCGACGAGCTCGTCCCGGTCGATGACCTTGGCAGGATCGGCATAGAGGGTAGCGCCCTTGATGTCGGTGGCGAGAAGCCGGCCGTTTCGGTCGAGAATGTCGGGCCGGTGCACCGTGGTGGAGATGTCGTGAATGCCCCCTGCCCCCGGCTCTACGGCGGCAAAGCCGAGGCTCACCAGCCTCGCCGCAATGGCGAGGAAGCTCACCACAAAGGCGAGACAGGCCAGGCGATAGCGGTAGCGGCTCTTAGCCAGAGTGGCACGCTCGGCGGGCGAGGCCGCAGTGCTCATATGAAGATCGCGGGTCAAGCCTCGGCCTATTCCTCGGGAGGCGAAACCGTGACGGGAGGAGGAATCACGACCGGGGCGGCCACCGCCGCCTTAGCGACAGGGGTCCGCTCGATCGGAACGGTCTTGACCGTGGTTGTCATGGTGGCGGCCGGAAGGTTGTCATCGAGATTGGCAGGATCGGTGGGAGCCGCCGCAACCCCAGGCAAGTTCACGGATTTGACCTTGGTGGACGGGCCCGATGGCGCCGGCAACGAATCGTCAGCGGCTCCGATGCGGGCGCGCTCGAAGTCGTTGTCGGAGACGGTGTCGAGGGTGACGAGCTGCTGCGGCCGCGCCGGGGCGAGCTTCAGATGCTTCTCAGCTAGGCGCTCGATGCGCTCGGGCCGGTTAAGCAGGCTCCATTCGGCGCGAAGCACCGCGACTGCATCACGCTCGGTCTCGATGTCCTTGCGCAAGCCCCCGATGTCTTCATCGAGAGCGCGCGCCTCGTATTTTCCCTCATAGATGACGTACGCGAGCGCGACGAGCGCAAGCACCAGGCAGATATTGACGAAACGCAACATGGACTAAAATGATCCCCCAAGACCTGCCCTCTAGGCAGGAAGCGCGATGCGCGGTACCCCCAA
>DATFVP010000062.1:0-8071 GCA_035260285.1 Methyloceanibacter sp. | reverse complement strand
GGCGACGCTCAGCTCACCATGGCGCAGCAGGTACCTCTTGCCGGCGCCATCATTGTCTCCACTCCGCAGGACCTTGCCTTGATTGACGCGCGCAAAGGCCTGAACATGTTCCGCAAGGTTGACGTGCCGGTACTCGGCATCGTCGAGAATATGAGCACTTTCATCTGCCCTCATTGCGGATCGGCGACCGACATCTTCGCCCATGGCGGCGCCCAGTCGGAAGCCAAACGCCTCGGCGTTCCCTTCCTCGGCGAGGTGCCGCTCACGCTCGCCATTCGCGAGACCTCGGATGCCGGCAAGCCTGTGGTGGCAAGCGATCCCAAGTCGCCAGCGGCCGAGGCCTATCGCGCGATCGCAAACGCGGCGTGGGCGGAGCTTGAACGTCACAAGGGCGAAGCGCGCACAGCACCCCGCATCGTGATGGAAGGCTAAACTGTTGGCGTGAGGCGCCGACTCAGCTAAGCGAAGGTTTGGGGGGCGAGAGTGCGGCGGCGCCCCTGAAGCTGCGCCCTTTGACTGACAGACGCTCGATTACTCTCCCACTCTGCGTGCTTGGCGCCGGAGCCGTGCACGGACTCTGTGTTGCGGCCATGCTCCCGATGCTGATTACCTTGCCGGGCTCTAGCAGCAATGCGCCTCAGGCGATCGAGGTTGAGGTGCTTCCATCCGCACCGAAGGCCGCGGTGAGACCGGAGCCCGACCCAGCGACCACCTCCGCGCTTCCTTTGCTGAAAGAGGTGCCTGTGCCCGACCCCGCCCCGATCGAGGCGGCTCCGTCGGCGCCCGAAATCGAGGCCGCGCCCGAACCGGTCAAACCTGCAGCTCCCGCACCCTCCGTCGCACATCCAAACCTCGTGGAGGTTGCCCCCACGGAGGCACCTGATCGAACGGTGGAACCAGCCAAGCTGGAAGCAAGTCCGGTCGAAGAAGCACCTGACGACATGCCGCAGCAGGTCTCGCCCGAGTCGTCCGCCCCAGACGAGGTCAAGGCTCTGCCGCCTGAACCGGAAGCGGCGGCGACGCCATCGCCTCTGCCGTCGGAGTCGAAGAGCGTGCCGAACCGAAGGTCAAGGCTCCCGTCAAGGCCGCGGCGGCGGCAATCAAGAAGAGGACGAGTGCGACGGCCAAACGGACAAGTCCACAGACCCGCCGGGTGGTGGGAACGAGGTAGCAGACGCCGGCGAACCAGGGCATCTGTCGCTGTTCCATAATGCCTTCCGGCCGGCTGCCGCCAAGGCCACCAAGGTCGCGCCGAGGCGGTCGACGACGCAATCCACCACCCAACGGTGAGGCCCAACAGCGCGCCGTCAGGCGGCGCTCGGTCTCGGCTTGAGCGGCGTCACCTTCGCCCCCTGTCCGTGGCGTCGGGAGCCCGGGCTGGCCGAAGAGAAATCCTTGCGCCTGCGGACAGCCGAACTCGCGCAGCATGGCCGCCTGATCTTCCGACTCGACACCTTTCGCGGTCACGGTCACGCCGAGAGACTTGCCATGCGTAGCGATGGTTTTGACGATGGCTTGCATCGCCGGGATGCGCGTGATGTCGCGCACGAACTCCCGGTCGATCCTGATCTTGTCGAAGGCGAAACGGGCGAGATAGCTGAAGCTCGAATAACGGGTGCCGAAATCGTCCATCAGGATTTTGACCCCGAGCAGACGCAGGCGGTTGAGCTTGCCGAACACCTCTTCAGTATCGTTGATGAGCAGGCTCTCGGTGATCTCAAGCTCAAGTCGCTCGGGCGGAAGCCCCGTTTCGCGCAACACATGGGCGACGGGTCAAGGCCACATCGGCGCCGCGAAATTGCGCCGGCGAAAGATTGACCGCGACTATCAAAGGCTTGTTACAGGTGACGGCGTCGTTGCAGGCGCGGCGGAGCACCCATTCTCCGAGCGGCACGATCAAGCCGGTTTCCTCCGCCACCGAGATGAAGTGGGTCGGGGCCACTTTGCCATGCACCGGATGATGCCAGCGGACCAAAGCTTCGACGCCGGTCTGCTCGCGCGGTGGCGAGATCGAATTGCGATTGACAGACGACCTCGAATTCCTCGCGGCGGAGTGCGAGCCGCAGATCTTGTGCAACCGTGCGTCTGCGCTGCAAGGCTTTGTCCATGCTTTCCTCGAAGAAGCGCATGCGTTGATCGCCCTCGGCCTTGGCGCGGGCAAGAGCAATGTCGGCATGCCGCAGCAACTTCGGCGCGGTGTCGCCGTCATTCCTGGCGAGCGCAATGCCGGCGCTCATGGTGCACATGAACTCCTTGTCGGCGATGCTGATGGGAAGACGCAGCGCCTCGGCTAGGCGATCCATGAAGGATACGACCTCGCCGAGATTGTCGATATCGACCACGGCCACGGCAAATTCGTCGCTCGAATGCCGCGCCACAAAATCTCCGGTGCGCAGCGCCGCTCTGATACGGTTGCCGACCTCACGCAAGACGGCGTCGCCGGTGGCAAGGTCAACTGAATCGTTGATCTCATGGAACCTGTCCACGTCGAGGCACAGCACGGCGATATGCATTCGGTTCTGCTGCATGGTCGCCATCGCGTTGCTCAAGAGGTCATCGAACGCCTTGCGATTGACAATCCGGTGAGGGGATCATGAAGATGAGATTGCCGGCGGGGTTGTAGAGCTCGTAGCGGAGCACGCGATGGTCATAGCCGAGCTTGTCGAAGATCTGGCCGAGATGCGGCGCGATCCGCGGCCGGGCGAACGCATCGATCAGGGCGCTAGGTTCTTGGTTCAGCTCGGCGCCGATGCGCGAGACCGCCGTGGAGGCCTCTTGCTCAAGCTCCATCTTGGCGATCTCGGCCGGCGCCACGAAGCGGCAAACACGGTGAGCGCGCAAAGCAACACCAGTGCCGCCAACAGCCAATTTCTCTTGAACGACGCCAAGGCGGACATTAAGCGGAAGGTGCCGTCAGTGCACGGGCACAGAAACTAGGCGGCGGTTAAGAACGGCGTAAGCGGCGTGATTAACAAACACATACAAAAAGAGCTGTCCGGCTCAGCCATCCCTGAGCAGAACGGTTCCTTGTTAACCTTAACCAGTCCGGAGGGTCTAGCCGCCCGTGGTCGACATGGTGCGAGAGAGCGCCGGTTTGCCCCCTCGTTCGATGACGAAATCATGGCCCTTGGGCTTGGCCGCGATTGCCGCGTCGATTGCGGCGTTAAGCAAATGGTCGGATTCGCTTGCCCTCAGCGGCGCCCTAAGATCGACGGCATCCTCCTGGCCAAGGCACATATAAAGAGTGCCGGTGCACGTCACCCGCACCCGATTGCACGCCTCACAGAAATTATGCGTGAGCGGCGTTATGAAACCGAGTCTGCCCCCGGTCTCGCGCACCCGCACGTAACGAGCGGGACCACCAGAGCGATACGGGCTCTCCTCGAGGGTGAAGCGATCCTCAAGCCGTGCCCGCACCAGGCTGAGAGGCAGATATTGCTCGGTACGGTCACTGCCGGTCTCGCCCATTGGCATGGTCTCGATCAGCGTGAGGTCGAAACCTCTCCCATGCGCCCAGTGCAACAACGCCTCGATCTCGTCCTCGTTCACACCGCGGAGCGCAACCGTATTGATCTTGATTTTGATCCTGGCACGGTCGGCTTCGTCGATGCCGGCCATCACTTTCGCAAAGTCGCCCCAGCGAGTGATCATTTTGAACTTCGCCGCATCGAGCGTGTCGAGTGAGACATTGATGCGGACGATGCCGCTGTCGGCGAGCAGCCCCGCGTAGCGGGCGAGCTGGCTGCCATTGGTTGTCAGGGTAAGCTCGTCGAGGCCGGCGCCGAGATGGCGCGACAACGATCTGATCAGCCAAATGAGGTTCTTGCGCACCAGCGGCTCGCCCCCGGTGAGCCGCACTTTGCGCACGCCCTTGGCGATGAAGGCTGATGCAAGCCGGTCGATCTCCTCAAGCGTGAGCAGATCCTTGCGCGGCAGAAAGGTCGGCGACTCAGCCATGCAATAAACGCAACGAAAATCGCAGCGGTCGGTGACCGAGACGCGCAAATAGGTGATGCGCCGGCCAAACGGGTCGATCATCGGTGGCATCGTCTTCAGCATCGCTCAGGTCTCATCTTCCGGCGGCAGCTTGGCCTTGCGGTCATAGAGCTTGCCGCTCTTTACCACGCGCTTCCTCAACCGCGCATCCTGCAAGGAGATGGCGAGGCGATCGCGGCGCTTGACCGTCCTTTTCCTCGGCATTTTCACCGTCTTCCGTTTCGTGGCTGGCCTCGCCAGGTGACCGCGCTTGCCATTAGACCTTAATATGGCGATTGATCCTTTGCATATCACGGTCGGCCGCTCAAGGAGACTGGACGGATGGACGAGCAGCGCTTCAACATGTCGATGCGGAAGTACTTGAAAGAGGTCGGCGTCACCTCCCAGCAGGCAATCGAGCGGGTGGTGCGCGAGGAAGGCCTGGGCGGCAAGGGGGTGCTCAAGGTCAGGATGGTGCTGACCGGAGAAGGCACCGGCTTGCGCCACGTGATCGAAGGCGAGATCGACCTCGGATAGACCGCAAAGATGGTAAAGGGCGATCCCTGGCCGACGGAGCTCAAAGTCGACAAGGACCGGCGGTTGCTCACCGTCGCCTTCGACGATGGCGCCAACTTTGACCTTCCCTCCGAGCTCTTGCGCGTGATGAGCCCGAGCGCCGAGGTGCAGGGGCACAGTGTGGAAGAGCGCATCACCGTGCCCGGCAAGAAGGCCGTGCGCATCCTGCGCATCGAGCCGGTCGGCAATTACGCCGCGCGCATTGTGTTCGACGACGGCCACGATACCGGCCTCTACACTTGGACCTATCTGCGCGAGCTTGGCGAGCACAAGGAGCAGCGCTGGCAGGACTATCTCGCCGAGCTTGCCGCCAAGCGGTTGTCGCGCTGATCGCCGCTGCTAGAGGTGGGTCTTCTCCTTGTCCTCCTCACCGGTCCCGCGGTTCAGCCGGTACAACATTCCCGCGGGCCCGTCTGTCAGCACATAGAGGACGCCGCTCGGATCGATACGCACATCGCGCAAGCGTCCAAGCCGGTCCTCGAGAAAATGCTCCTCGCTCACCGTGCAGCCGTCGCCGAGCGTGAGCCGAACCAGGGTTTCACCCGCGAGTGTGCTGATCCAGATGATCCGGTTGGCAGGATCAGGTTCGAGCGCAAGCCCAGAGGGAGCGATCGACACCGGCACCCAATAATGCACCGGCTGCTCCAATCCCGGACGGACACCCTTTCCATCGCCAATGGGACGCCCGGAATAGTCGACGCCGTAACCGATCAGCGGCCAGCCATAGTTGTGGCCGGGAAGAACGAGATTGAGCTCGTCGCCTCCTCGCGGGCCGTGCTCGTCGGACCATAGCTCGCCCCGCTTTGCATCGAAGGCGAGGCCTTGCGGATTGCGATGGCCATAGCTCCAGATCTCCGGCCGCGCGCCGACGCGCCATCTAAAGGGGTTGCTTTCCGGGATCGAGCCGTCGGTGCGAATGCGGATGATCTTCCCTTCGTCATTGGCAAGGTCCTGTGCCGGATCGCCGGCCCACCTGTCGCCGAGGGTGAGGAAAAGGTAGCCGTCAGAGGTCACGACTATCCGCCCGCCGATCTGCTCCGGCCGCGCCCCGGCCGTGCTCTCGAACAGAACTTGCTGGTCGGTGAGAGTTTCGTTCGGGCCGTCGAGCTTGGCCTTCATTACCCGCATCTTGGAGGCGTTCTCCTCGCCGACGAGATAGGAAAAATAGATCGTGCGGTTGCTGGCATAGTCGGGATCGACAGCGAGATCGATCAGGCCGCCATGCCCGAGGGTCAGCACCTCAGGCACGCCGGCGATGGAGCGTGTCTCGCCACCGCTCCCGACAAGCTGCAGCCGCCCGGTTCTTTCAGTGACCAGGAACGAGCCGTCGGGCAGAAACCCGACCGCACGCGGCTGGTCGAAAGGCCCCGCTATTCGCTCAGAGATCAGTTGTGGCCCGTCAGCCAGAACGATTTCGGCCTCTCCCGAAGGCGGGACGGTTATGGTCTTGACCGGTGGGCAGCCAAGTGGAGAGTCGGGGATCAGGGGCGAGGCTAAGGCAACCTGCGCCGTGACCGAGGCAACGAGCGTCACGCAAACTGACATACACTTCATGCAAGTCCCCAATCGGTCGGCAATGTCCTTGAAAGGCAGGACCTTGACCCGGCCCGAAAGAACTCACGCCCTGAGCCCTGTGGCTCAGCGCGTCATAATCTTGAAAGGCGCCTAAATTGGGGGAACTATAGAGCGGGCTTGGCTCGGCCGGCCAGAACTCTGTCATGGCTTTGTCACTGGAGCTGCGGGTACTCCGACGCAAAAGCGTGCCAATCCCAGCGCAATGATGGAGGCGCACTATCTCGGCGATTTCTCAAATGATTCGCTTGGCCGTGGGGGAAAGGCATTGATCGATCGAGTAGAACGCCCCGACTCCCCACTTGCCGCGAGCCTGCCGGCAAGGGCCGGAGCGGCCGTGCTGCGCGGCTTCCACGAGCTTGCTGCCAGGTGGTGGTCCTCGCTATGGCTAATTGTCGCGGTCGCCGTGATCATGGCGTCGCTCGTGGTCGTTGCCCATCTCTCGCTACCATTCGCCATCGCCGCATTCCTCGGCTTCGTCGCCTCGGTCGCACTTCTGCCCCGTCAGGACATCGACGACGCCGAGGGTAGCGAGCTCGCGCGGCTGACGAGTTCGGCGCGGTCGAGCTCGCGCATGCGGGTAATCGCCGAAGCCCTGCCTGATCCAGCCATCCTGCTTAACACGGCGGGGCAGGTGCTCTACTGCAACGCTCCGACGAGGGGTCTCTTCGCCTCTTTGCGCGAAGGCAGCCATATCTCCTCGGTGATCCGCACCCCGGAATTCCTGGACGCTGTCAGCGCGGCACCCTTGCGCGGCCGCGCGGTCACCGTGACCTATGCTGAGAGGGTTCCCGTTGGCCGGCGCATGGCCGCGACCGTGGCGCCGCTCACCCACGGATCGGAGCCCGACAGCGACATCCTCGTGCTGTTGCGGGATTTGACCGAGGTCGAGCGCATCAACCAGATGCGCGCCGATTTCATTGCCAATGCGAGTCACGAGCTCAGGACTCCACTCGCCTCGCTCCGCGGCTTCATCGAGACGCTGCAAGGCACCGCCAAGGACGATCCCAAGGCGCGCGAACGCTTCCTTGCCATCATGGCCGAGCAGGCTTCGCGCATGACGCGCCTGATCGACGCGCTGCTCTCTCTCTCTCGCGTCGAGATGAATGCCCACGTTCCGCCGAGCGGCCGCGTCGACCTCAACGACGTGCTCGATCACGTGCGCGATACGCTCGAACCGCTCGCACGAGACTCCGGTGGACGCCTCCATGTCGGGCGCTTCCCGCGTCCGGCCATCGTCCGCGCCGACCGCGACGAGCTCGTTCAGGTCTTCCAAAATCTGGTGCAGAACGCCTTCCGCTACGGCGTGAAAGGCGGACAGATTCGACTGGAGCCGAGGCAAGCGCCGCCGGTGGGGCGGCAGCCCGGGCGCTATGCGATCTCGGTGATCGACCAGGGACCTGGCATTGCGCCGGAGCATTTGCCGCGGCTCACCGAGCGCTTCTACCGTATCGACGTCGCCTCAAGCCGGGAAAAGGGGGGGACGGGGCTTGGGCTCGCCATCGTCAAACACATCCTCAATCGCCATCGTGGCGAACTCGCCATCGCCTCTCAGCCCGGCAAGGGCTCGACCTTCACCGTGCTCCTCGACCCGGCCCGCGAAACCCTTCCCGTCAAGGCGACAGCCGAATAGCTTTCCACCACGCGCTACGCCTTTTTTGGAAAATGCGTGCCTGATCATCTTGTTTGGGAGAGCCAGCTAAGCGGCGGTGCAAGGGTCCTCGGTCTTTCCCCGATGAAGCGCCCTATTCGCTCCCACCGGGCGAGCAAAGCACTCCGATCTCTACTCCCATCCACAAGATGCGGCTCGAGTGATGCGCTATCTCGCCGCCACCGACATTGTTGACTGGAGCGTAGCTGGCAAGATTCAGGCAACCTGAAGGCAATCATTAAGTTGCGAGGGTAATCCAGTCGGTCGAGCCTGAAAGGCGGCGTAGCGAGAGCCTCC
>DATFVP010000061.1:0-6265 GCA_035260285.1 Methyloceanibacter sp. | reverse complement strand
TCGAGGTCGAGCCTGATCGTGCTCTTGTCGCCCATCAGCAAAAAGCGCGGTAGCGTGGCGGTGACCACCACGGGATCGCGCACGATCACCTCCTGTGAGGCGTGACCGACTCTGTCCTTGCTCCAGGCGACTGTCATCACCTTGACCGTACCGGCAAACGCCGGGATGTCGAAGCTAGTCTCAGCGGTGCCGTCGGGCCCGATGGTGACGATGCCGGAATAGAGCGCGAGCGGGGCTTGCGTCGGCGGGCTACCTTGCAGCTCGCCAGCGCCGCTGTCGCCACCAGCGCGGATCTGCCCCATGGTACCCTGCATGCCGTCGATCAGTTGGCCGTAAAGGTCTCGGACCTCGGCCGACAGCTTGCGCTGCCCGAGGAAATAATCCTCGGGCGCGGGCGCCTTGTAATTGGTGAGGTTGAGGATGCCGACATCCACCGCCGACACCACGACCCGCGCCCCATCGCCCGGGGTGAGCCCGGCAATCTTGATCGGCACGCGGAGCGTGGTCTCCGGCCTGATGCGGTCCGGCAAATCCATGGAGACGCCGAGCGTGTGCGCCGCCTTGTCGATGGCGAACCAGGCAACGCCAATGGCGCGGCCTGGCATGCGCTTGGCCTCCACGTCGAGCGGACGCCGCAGAGTGGCCAGCACATAAGCGCCGGTGCCCCAATCGGCACCAACGGTAAGCGGCAGCTTGGCCGTGCCGGGCTCGACATGCGCCGTGGTGGTGGAGAGAAGCTTGTCGCCGATCACGGCAAGCGTGACTTCGCCTGCGGTGCGCGCGGTGACCGCAACGGTCATGCTGTCGCCAGGCTTGTACTCGGGCTTGTCCAGTGCGATCTCGAGCAGGTCAGGCGTATCGGCGCTCGTTTCGGCGTACCAGCCTGAATCGAAGCCGAAGGTGGTCTCAGGTCCTTGCGGGTCGACCGTCGTCAGCTCGAGGCGGTAGCGGCCCCAGGTCACCGGAACGGCGATATGGCCCGGCTTGTCTGCGGCCACGTCGATGGTGCCGTCGGCCACGCGCCGCGTCACCTTGACCGGTTCGTACTGCCAATAACCCTCGTTGCGGTACCACTGATATTTGGAATCGACCCGCAGCAACTGCCAGTGAAGCCCAGTCTTGGCCATGGCTTTGCCGTCAGGCGCGACCATGAGCACGTCGAAACTCGCCGTGTCTAAATCGCCGAGCGCCTTGCCGGTGAACAGCGGCTTCACCCCGATCATGGGTGCCGACGGCGTGATGGGCAGTGTGAGCTTGCGTTCGACGGCGCGGCCGCCGGCTTCCGCCATGCGCACCACGATCTCGGCTTGCAGCGGCCGCGTCGACGCCGGAACCTTGTCGAGCGTTGCCGTGAAACTCGCTTTGCCGGCGCTGTCAGTTTCTGGCAGGTCGGCGAGCGGAATGGTGTCGGACTCATCGTCCTGATCTGCGTCGCTGTCGTCGTCGAGGCCGAACACGTAGCCGGCGAAGCCGGGCAGCTCGGTCACCTTGGCGATGTTGATCTCGCCGTCGAGCAAGAGGCCCGAGGCAGGCGCGCCGTAGAGGAAACGCCCGTCCACATCGATCTTTGCGGGCGAGGCGGGCGAGATGGCTGTGGCTGTGGTCGTGAGGTCGAATTCGAGCCGGTCCGCGACATAGTCCTCGACCAGGAAGGTCGCCTCGCCGATGGCGGGCTGCTTGGGATCGGTGAAGGCCGCGACCCGCCAGGTCCCGGTCGGCGCCGAGGAGATGATCGGCACGTCGAGCGAGCGACCGCCAATGCCCTGATCCGGCACCACGCTCCGGCGATATTCCACGCCGTCTGAGCGGGTGACCACCACAGTGAGCGGCACGTCGGGGACGGCGACGCTGACCGCGTTGCGCACCAGCGCCGTCACATGCACGGTTTCGCCGGTACGATAGACACCGCGCTCGGTGAACACATAGGCATCGAGGCCGGTCGGAGCGTCGCGGCCGGCGACGCCTCGGTCGGTGAGGTCGAAGGGCGAGGACTTGAGACTCAGGAAAGCGTAGTCGCCGGACGCAAGCGAGGCGACGAGGAGCGCCGGCGCCAATCCGCCTTCGCCGCGGGAAAGACCAGGCTCGAAAGCGACGCGGCCGTCGGCGCCGGTGGTCTTGGTGGCGAGCACCTCGTTGTTGCGTGCGATCAGCCTGAGCTCGACGCCTGAGACCGGCGCCGTGGTGGCAAGAGAGTTGACGAAGGCATGCACGCCGTCAGAGCCGGAATAGGCGGTGAGGCCAAGGTCCGAGACGATGAACCATTGGGTGGCACGCTCGGCATACTGCTCGGTGAGCGCGTTGGCCGGCACGGCGGCGAGCACATAGACTCCGGGCTTAAGCGCGGGGACGGCCTCGTTGATCGTAAAGTTGGTGGTGATCTCGTGGTTCAACTCTTTCTCGACCTTCATCTCGCCGATCCAAACCTGCTCGCCCTTCTGCTCGGCGATATCGTTCAGCGTGTAGCCGTAGAGATTGCGTTCGAAATCGTCGCCGAGCACCTCGTCGATCAGATTGCGGTCGCCGATCTGATAGATGGTCACCTTGATCGTGTCGGCGTTGACGCTTACCAGCGGAATGCCTTGCTGGCCGGTCTTGGGCAGCACATAAGCCTTGTCGGCAAGCCGCACGAAGGGGCTGCGGTCGCGCACGTAGATGCTGAAATCAGCGGTCTTCAGCAGGTCCTCGCCGACTGTCGAGGGCAAACCCTCGCGCAACGTGATCGAATAGCTCTCGCCGTGCCTGAGCCCCTCGACGCAGAGCTGCTGGTCTTCGACGGAGAGCGCAGGCTTATCTTGGCCTGCCACGGCAACGTATGGAGAGAAGTCGCTGCGTTTCGGGAGGCTCTCGCTGAACTGGAAGCAGGCGCGCGGTGACGCCGCGTCCGAATCGACGCTGTAGTTGGAAACGCGGAAGCCGTATTTCTCGCGCAGGCCGTTGTAGGTGGTCCTGAGCTCCGGCGTCTCGTCAAGCTTGAGTGCAAGAGCAAGCGCGTTCAGTGCCGGCCGCCACTCGCTGCGCTTGCCGTAGGCGGTCGCGAGCATGACGAGGGAATCAGCTTCTTCGGCAGCGGTGCCCGAGCGCTGATAGGCGATATAGGAGGCGGTCGTCGCCCGCTCGTAGCGCTCACTGCCGTCATCCTCGTCGGTGGCCGGGATCTTGAGCCAGAGATCGGCGAGCCGGCGCCAGACCGCCGCGTCATTCGGCGCGCCGCTGACGATCTGCGCATAGATCTCTGCGGCGCTCTCGACATCGCCCTTTCGCAGCGCGTCGTCGGCGTCTTTCCGGAGCGTGATGACCGGCTTCTCGACGGTGCCGGCTTCATCCTTGAGATCCGCCTCGAGCTTGATCGCGGCGTCGTCAAGGGCGGCGTCTTGGAAAGTCTTTTCGGCAGATTGGACGGGGGTAAGGGGGGCGGCGGCAAATACGAACAGCGCGGCGAAAACGCCAGCGCGAAGCCATGCAGGCATTTTACTCCTCCCGAGCCCGCCCTCGGCGCGGCGGGACGAGCCAATAATGTAGTGGCGCTTTGTGACGGAAGCGAGAGGGTCGAGAAATCAGTCGGCAAGTGGGGGCAATTCCGGCCAGCCATAGGCCGAAGCGGCGCGCTTGATCAGGGCTTCGGCAAGCTTCGAGCCGTTGTCAGAGTTGGTCATCACCACCAGTCCCTGGCCGCTCGCCGGGAAAAGGATCAGATAACCCTGATAGCCGATATTTTGGCCGCGTTTCATCAGCACGAGGGAGGCGCCGTCGCCGGCAATCGCGGCGCCGAGGCCGTAAGGCCCGCCATTCTGGGGCGTCAGCATCTCCTCGAGCGTCTGGCGGCGAAGGAAGATCGAAGAGAGCCCCTGCCAGACATCGGCAAGCTGGACCAGCAGCTTGGCGAGGTCGGTCGGCGTCGACCACAGCCCTGCTGCGGCATGCTCCGGAAAGACATGCCAGCGTCCGGGCAATTCCTTGCCGTCACCGAAATGGCCGCTCGCGGCCTTTGCTGCGAAAGCCGCGCTCGGCGGCTGCTCGAAGTTGCTCGCTGTCATGCCCATGGGGCCGAGCACGAGGTCTTGCATCAATTGCGGGAAGGCCTTCCCCGTCGCGTCCTGCATCAGTGCTTCGGCGATCTCGTAGCCACCACCCGAATAGTGATAGGCGCCGCCTGGAACCGCGACCACTGTGACGGGCGGCGAGTTTGCCGGCGGCACGCCGTCGAGAATTTGCACGATCGTTGGGAGAGGCGCCTCGACCTCGTAGCCGAGGAAACCTGGAACGCCGATGCCGCCCGTCATGCTGAGCAGCCCGCGCAAGGTGACCTTGTGGGTCGCATCAAGCGAGTTGTTCGGCACCTTCCATGAGGTGAGCGTCGCGTTCACGTCCTGATCGAGATCGAGCGTTCCATCTTCGACGAGGCGCATGGCGCCGACGGCGGCGACGAATTTCGACATCGATGCCGCCTGATAGGCAGTGTCAGGCGTCGCATCGTTGCCATAGGCGCTGGCAAAGGCGATACGTCCCTCATCAATCAGCGCAAGGCTCGCGGATGGAATGTTGAGCAGCTTGAGCGCTTCATCGAGGCTGACGTGCCGTTCCTCGCCTTGCACGGCGATGACGAGGTCGCTTTCGATCGCGCCAGGCTCAGCCGCTCGGCCCCCGCTCGATGCAAGCGAAAGAATTGCGGTCAAGAACAAGGTCAGGAACGGGACACGTCTCTTCATCCTCATCCTCGCGCCCCAATCAAGCCACATCAGGCGGCCCGCCGGCTGTCGCGGGCGAGCGCCGCGATCTCATTGCGCACCCAGTTGTGGCATTCGTCGCGATCATAGCTCGAATGCCAGAGGAGGCGCACCGGCAAGGAGACGGGATCGATCGGCAGCTTCACGCGGGCAAGCGAGAATTGCTTCTCGAGGATCGACGCGAGTGAGGCAGGAAGCGTGAGCAGCGCATTGCTGTTGAGCGTGAGCAAAAGCCCGGCAAGCACCGAAGGGACCTGCGCCGAGACGAAGCAGGTGAGCCTCTGCTTGGCAAGCTCGCGGTCGAGCAGCTCGATGGTGGGAAGCGCGCTCACTGCGATATGGTCGGCGGTGGCGAAGGAGTGAGCATCAGGTTTCCGCTCGCTCAAGGGGTGGCCTGAGCGGGCGACGCATGCGAGCCGGTCGTCATAGAGCTTGAGCACGCGGATGTCAGGCGCCGGCAGCGGCATCGCCTCGATGTCGATGGCGAAATGGCAACGCCCCCGGCGGAGCGCTTCGATAGTCTCCTCGCCCTGGCCCGGCATCCAGCCGACGCGCACCGACGGAGCCAAAGCCTCGAGCCGCCTCCGCAGCGGCTGCACCAGAATCAGATCGCCGACCTCGCTCGCGGTCATGGCGAAATCGCGCTCCGCGTCGCGGGGATCGAAGGGCTTGGCCGGACGCAGCAGGCTCTCCATGCCGGCGAGAATGACGTGCACGGTGGGGGCAAGCTCCTGCGCCTTCGCCGTCGGAACGAGGCGCTGGCCCGCGCGTACGAACAACTCGTCGGCGAAGATTTCGCGAAGCTTGGCAAGGGCATGGCTTATGGCTGACGCGCTTCGCCCAAGACGCTCGGCGGCGCGTGTGACGCTCGCATCCACCAGCAGCGCGTCAAGGATGACGAGCAGGTTGGCGTCGACCTCTTTCAGATGCATGATTTGAAATAATTCTGCTGAAAAGATTTCACTACGTGCATGTTAGCCCGTGAGCTAGGTTTTTTGCAAGGATTCCGGCTGTCGGGCCGAGACCCCGAGGCAAAATCGGCGACCCCCGGATCGCCTCCTCATTCTCAACCTGGCGACGGTCCGAGGGGCTTAAGACCAAGGACCGACGCACCCTTGTTGCAAAGGTCGTGGGCTTCTTCCCGCATCAATTGGGATAGGGGCTCGACGGCCAAGGTGGTTACGTCGAGGGATGCACATGATGCGGATCGCTTCGCTTGCCACGCCGGTTGCTCTCGTTGCGCTCGGCATGTGCCTGGGACTGACGCCGGCAGCCGCCGAGCCGGACGTTAAGGACACGAGTGTCAAGGACGTGCTCAAGACCTACGCCGACATTGCCGCAGCCGGCTATGACGACTCTGTCGCCACGGCGAAGACGCTTCAGTTCGCCGTCAACCAGCTTCTCGCCGACCCGACCGATCAGAACATGCTCGCAGCTCGCGCCGCCTGGGTCGCCGCGCGCATCCCCTATATGCAGACCGAAGCCTTCCGCTTCGGCAACAAGATCGTCGACGATTGGGAGGGCAGAGTAAATTCCTGGCC
>DATFVP010000060.1:0-5661 GCA_035260285.1 Methyloceanibacter sp. | reverse complement strand
AAGGCCATCCAGGCCGGGCTATAGGCGGCGAGGCGCGCCGGGGGCGATGTTGGGTCGATTCGCCTCTGTAACAATGCGCGCGCTCGGGTAAAGTCCGGGAATGAAGCTGCTGTCACGTTACGCCTGCTCTGTTGCCTTTGTCCTCGTCACACTCCCGCCCGCGTCGGCGGCTGGGCCGGCGGAGGAAACGCGGGACCCTTGCACCGAGGACGCGATGATCGTCTTCGATGCGTCGGGGTCGATGGCCGGCAATACGGTCCAAGGCCTGTTCAGCGATGTGACGCGCATTGATGAGGTCCGCAAAGCCCTGGCGCGGGTGTTGCCGACGGCCACGAAGTTTCGCAAGGTCGGGCTTATCACCTACGGCCCCGGACCCTACGGTCTATGCAATGTCTCCCTCGACTTCCGGCCGATGCCGAACGCGGCCGCGCCCATCATGAGCGTGGTGAACGGGCTCAACCCGGCAGGGAAGACACCGCTTGTCGAGGCGGTGAAGTTGGCTGCGGCAGTCCTGCACGAACAAACCGCAAGAGGCGTCGTCGTCTTGCTGACCGACGGCGAGGAAACCTGCGGCGGCACGCCCTGCGATCTCGGCAAAGCGCTCAAGGAAGCCAACGATCAACTCACCGTTCACGTCATCGGCTACCAGCTGAAGGCTTTCCGCTGGACCGGCGCGCAGAGCTTCCTCGATGTGAAATGTCTCGCCGAGGAAACCGGCGGCCTCTATATCACGGCGGAGAACCGGGACGATCTGGTAAAGGCGTTCGAGAAGACGCTCGGCTGTCCCATGATGTCGGCGGCTAGCCCCTTGCCGCGCTGAGGCAGGAAAGCGCGAGACCCGATAAGCAGGAAACACTGGCCTCTGGCATGAGTTATAGTGCTGCACTTCTATGCATGGCTTGTCTCGGTCACTGAAACGAGGGCAGAAATGGCTCAAAAAGCAATTTCCCGAAAAGAATTGGCCAAACTTCTGAATGAGGATCTCGCGCGCGAGTACCAGGCGATCATCGCCTATGTGGTTTATTCCCAGGTGTTGAAGGGCGCGGAATACATGAACATTGCCGACCAACTCGAGCAGCATGCCAAGCAGGAGCTCGAACACGCGCTTACGATCTCGCGCCAAATAGACTACTTGGGCGAGATGCCGACCGCGACGCCGAAGGCGGTGAAACTTTCCGGCAAACCGCGTGAGATGCTGAGATTCGATCTCGACAACGAAAACGAGACCGTTCGCAACTATCGGGAGCGAATCCGGCAATGTGAGGAGATCGGAGAGTTCGCCATGGCCGAGCAGATTCGCGAGATCCTCGTGCAAGAACAGGATCATCAGATCGACCTTGCGACCGCTCTTGGTGAGGACGTGCCGGACCTAAGCCGCCCTGCGAGAGGCCGGAAATGATCCTGGTCCGCGTTGAGCGCGGGCCGAAGTTCCATATTGGCAGACGCAGACTAAGTGAGCGCTGGAAAGCGCATCCGCTTTCAACGACGCCTCCAAGCATGGCGCGTGTGTCTCGTCGTAATCTCCGCTATGGCGCTCGAACTTCCTGCCTGCTAGAAACGGAGTCCTGTCTCAAGTAGTGGCCGGCTCCGCTTCCGCGACTCGCCACGTGCTTTGCTGCAAACGAGTTGAGGCGTGGGCCCGCTGAGAGTATCGAGGGACCGAGATGAGTGAGTTGCAGGCGTGGAGACTGGCGGGCCTAATTTTTGGTAGTTGGCTTGGGCTTATCTTGATGGACCTCGCTCATCAGATTCTTTCGACATTCTAGCGACCGTCCGCCTAAGCCCAAAGCGTACATACTTGGAGCGTCAATGTCCGCGCGCGCCAATAGCGGACTTCTTGTTGTTGTGTGTAAGAAGAAAAATTGGATCGGGCGATGGAGATCGAACCCACGACCCGTAGCTTTGGGAATTTTCTGGTTCATAGATCAGAGCTCGGCGAATTTTTATGATCAGAGAGAACGTCGGAACAATCAAGGACGTTACTCCATTACGCGGACGTTCCGCGGACAAGCGTCAAACCCGTCTCGAGCGACTTCCAATGTTTTCTGCGGCCTCCCTCTGAAAGTACTCTCGCGGACGGACAACAAACTCGACGCGGCCTGGCAGCCTGCGAAATGCAGTTTGTGGTTAACGGTGAGATTTGTTTTCTTAGCGGGTGGTGAAGTCGGCTTGGTTAAATCGTCGGGGCATGTCCGAGCCGCTGTGAGAACAGCCGAGAGTCGACTTTGGCAGATCGCGAACCCATTCTCATAGGCCTGGCGCTGCAAGGTGGTGGTGCGCACGGAGCGTTCACTTGGGGCGTGCTGGATCGATTGTTGGAAGAGCCTTGGCTCCAGATCGATGGTATCTCGGGCACGTCTGCCGGCGCCATGAACGCAGTGGTTCTTGCTGATGGCTACATGCGCGGCGGTGCGAAAGGCGCACGGGTTGTCTTAGAGGGTTTCTGGAGCAAAGTTTCCCATGCGGCCCTGCTCAGCCCCTTTCGGCGCGGGCCGCTGGACATACTCATGGGCCGCTGGACCCTCGACTCCTCGCCCATGTTTATCACCATGGACCTATTGGCCCGCCTGATCTCGCCCTACGACCTCAATCCTGGTGGAGTGAATCCACTACGCGAAATCCTCGCCGAATGTGTCGACTTCAACCGTATAGCGCATAGTCCAATCAAGCTGTTCGTGACGGCCACGAACGTCCGCACGGGCCGCGGACATGTGTTCCGCAATACCGAGTTCACGGCCGACGTGCTGCTGGCATCAGCTTGTTTGCCCACGCTCTTCCAAGCCATCGAGATCGATGGTGATGCCTACTGGGACGGGGGATTTGCCGGGAATCCCACCATTACGCCTTTAATACGCGAGTGTACGTCGCGCGACACTATCCTCGTTCCAATAAATCCTATCGAGCGTCCTGGACTCCCGCGCGGAGCGCGCGAAATCCTAGACCGCGTCAACGAAGTTTCCTTCAATGCCGTTACGCTGAAAGAGCTAAAGATGATCGCGCTCATGCGCCAGGTGGCCGATGCGGGAACGAGCGAGGGTGCACTCTGGGCAGGGATGCGCGTCCACATGGTTCGCAATCGGATCATGACGGAGCTCGGTTCCTCCAAACTCAATGCTGAATGGGCGTTCCTTAGCATTTTGCGGGACGAGGGGCGCCGCGCGGCCGAGACCTTTCTCGCGGAAGACTCGGGCAATCTCGAAAAACGCTCTTCCGTGGACCTCGACCAGTTGCTGGAAGGATTGTGAGCCTCATAGCAAAGGCCTGATGCACAACATGGGGCTACTCGGCATCATCCTAGCCCTTGGGCTCTTGATCTGGCTCGCCTATCGCGGCTGGAGCATCCTGCTGCTGGCGCCTGGCGCCGCGCTCGTGGCCGCCGCAGCCTCCGGCGAGCCGCTCCTTGCGCACTGGACGCAGACCTTCATGGGCGGGGGCGCGAAATTCCTGGCGCAATTCTTCCCGCTCTTTCTCCTGGGCGCGCTGTTCGGCAAGCTAATGGAGGACAGCGGATCGGTCGAAGTCATCGCCCGCTTCATGACCGACACGCTCGGCTCCGAACGCACCATTCTCGCCGTGGCGCTGGCAGGCGCGATCGTCACCTATGGCGGCGTGAGCCTCTTCGTCGCGATCTTCGTCATCGCGCCGATGGCCGAGGGATTGTTCAAGGCTGCCGACATACCGCGCCGCTTGATGCCGGCCACCATTGCGCTCGGGACAATGACCTTCACCATGTCTGCGCTGCCGGGAACGCCCGCGCTGCAGAATGCTATTCCTATGCCTTTTTTCGGCACCACGCCATTCGCCGCGCCGGGTATCGGTATCGTCGCGGGCGCGATCGTCCTCGCCTTCGGACTGTGGTGGCTCGGCCGCGCCGAGAAAACCGCCCGGCAGAAAGGCGAAGGCTTCGCGCTGACCGGCACTTCGCCCAAGCCCCTCGATGATCCGACGTTGCGCGAGCGCGCCACCGTCGCGAGCGAATTCGATCCGGCAGAGATACCGCACGGCCATCACGCCGGCGTGCAACCTTCAGTCGTCACTGCAATTCTTCCGCTCGTGGTCGTCATCCTCGTCAACCTTGCCATGAGCGCTTTCGTGCTGCCTAGGCTCGACACGAGTTTTCTCGCCGAGGAAAAATGGGGCGGGACATCTCTCGCCGCGGTCGGCGGCGTGTGGGCCGTCGTCGTAGCGCTGTTTGCGGCGATCGTGACTTTGCTTGCGTTGAACTACAAGCGCCTTCCCGCCCTCAGGGAGACGGTCGATACTGGCGCGAACGCCTCGGTGCTCCCGGCCCTCAGCGTCGCGAGCCTTGTCGGCTTCGGTGCGGTAATCGCGGCGTTGCCTGCCTTCGCCCTGGTCGAGGAGTGGGTGCTGTCTATCGAGGGCGGTCCGCTCGTTTCACTCGCGATCGCGACCAACATTCTCGCGGCTCTTACCGGCTCTGCATCTGGCGGCTTGACCATCGCGTTGGATGCCTTGGGCGAGACCTATCTTCGTCTTGCGTCCGAACAGAACATCGATCCGGCCTTGCTGCACAGGGTGGCAGTGATAAGCGCGGGCACGCTCGACAGCCTGCCGCATAACGGCGCCGTGGTAACTCTGCTTGCGGTTTGCGGCGTAACCCATCGCGAGGGTTATTTCGACCTCCTCATGGTTGCGATTGTCGGTGCCTTGATCGCTCTGGCGGCTGTCATTTTGCTTGGTTCAACGCTAGGATCGTTCTAGCGAAGCGGGGCGACACCTACCGAGAGCAGTCAGATGGGCGAGGGTCGGCAAGTTGGGGCAGTTCCAGTCAAACATTCGCGTTCCCTATTGATTCCTTGGCATGCAGGGCTCCTGGTCTTGACTCTGGCGACGCTCGTGGCCGCTTGCGACGAGAAGCAAGAGGCGGGCGAACCGGTGCCGCGGCCGGTGCGTACCGTGACCCTCGAAAAAAGCCAAGCCGGCGCGCCGGTCGTTCTGACCGGACGAATCGAGGCGCTCGACGAAGCGGCGCTCGGCTTCAGGCTTTCGGGACGCCTGATCGAGCGCAATGTCAGCGTTGGCGATCGCGTCGAAACCGGTCAGACGCTCGCGCGCCTCGAGGCGCTCAACGAGATGAATGCCTTGCGCGCGGCCAAGGCAGACCTCGCCGCGGCACGAGCCAAGCTTGTCCAGGTCGGCAACCATTTCGAACGTCAAGAGACGCTGCTCGCGCAAGGGTGGACGACGCGGGCCAATTACGACCAGGCGAAACGCGAGCTCGGTACAGCCGAAGCTCAGGTCGAGGCGTCCGAAGCGCGGCTCAAGGCGGCGCACGATCAAGTCGATTTCACCGAGCTCAAGGCCGACGCCGAGGGTGTCGTGACCGCCGTAGGTGCCGAGCCCGGCGAAGTCGTTCAGGCGGGCCAGATGATCGTCAGGCTGGCGCGGCAGGGGGGACGAGACGCCGTGTTCGACGTTCCCGCTCAGGTCTTGCGCACGGCGCCGAGCGAAGCCGTCGTCAACGTGCAACTCGCCAACGATCCCTCAGTGACGGCGACCGGCCTCGTGCGCCAGGTCTCCCCTCAAGCCGATCCCGTCACGCGAACATTTCAGGTCAAGGTCGGCCTCAGCCATCCTCCGGAGGCCATGCTTCTCGGCGCTCCGGTGACCGGCACCGTGCAGATGGATGCCGTTCCCCTG
>DATFVP010000059.1:0-2928 GCA_035260285.1 Methyloceanibacter sp. | reverse complement strand
ACCACGGGTTGTTCCCCTATCGCGACCGGCCGACCCTAAAGAAGCCATTCCAGATCGACGCGCTGAGGCGGTGCTGCAAGAGCGCCCTGAGTAGTCACTAGTGCCGGGGACCCCGGGGAGGGAAAGGGGCGCAGGAAGGTTGGGACCTCTGCGCGCCCCTTTGCGCGGCGTTGATTGAATTAGCGATGGAGTTCCGTTCAATGGCTAAACGCGCGTCATTGCCATCCTCTCATCTAAATGATCCAGCGCACTGGCGCGACCGTTCGAAGGAAGCGCGCGCGATGGCGGAGGGCATGGCCGATTCGGTCTTCAAACAAAAGATGCTCGATGTCGCTGCCAATTATGAGCACTTGGCCCAACGCGCCGAAGACCGCAGGACGGGAAAAGCCCCGAAACCTTAGGCCCGGGCCTAATCGCGCAAAGGGGCTTTCAAGACGGGGAAGGTGCGCTCATAAGCGTTTTGGCCGCGGGCGCGGCAATGGTACTGCGGCTCGATCCACCGCCCTTTGCATGGGTTGGATGGCAGCTTGATTTGAGTCCAGAGCAAGGAACGCAGCCATTGAATCGTTGGATGGAGACTTACGAACGGCAGACGACCTTGGAATGGAGCCTGTGAGCAGTTCTCCAGCGGGTGCCTGTTTCGCGCCACTGTTAGCTTTCAGAAGCGCGATTACGCTGAACACCAGGATCACCGCAACCACAATGCTGAGCAGAGTCTGGCGGCGAGAACTTAGCCAGCGCGCCGCAACTAGGTTTCGCATTGTCAGAGCACCCGCCCGGGAAGCGCATTTGGCGCCCGGCGGAACGGAAATTACGAGTTCCCGCTTAACAGACCATTAGAGATTGTCGGCCTCACACGACTCGGTCAATCGACCCTCATCACTTACGCGCCGAGGAAGAACAACACGGCCCATAAAAATGATCTGTCCTTCGCCTTTGGTTTAAATCGACCTGGACTGTGTCGAAAGCGCAACACTCCGTGCAAATTCGCGGATTCCGCTTCATCGGTAACCAAGCACGCCCATAGCTACGGGCTAGCGTGGCAAATTGTGGTGCCCGGCTCGCCCGAACCGTGCCCGAGCCGCCCCCGACCAAAGCCCACGATCTGACTCAGGAGACTCTCCAATATGTCCATAGAAGCTCATCTTGCGAAACTGGAAAGACGGCATCGGGCCCTGGAAGCTGAAATAGTCGAAGCCCGCGCCCATCCGTCGATCGACAATCTAAAGATCGTGGAGTTGAAGCGTCGCAAGTTGCTGGTGAAGGATGAAATCGCACGCCTGCAGACACGAATCATCCGAGGAGGAGCCTTGAGCAATTTCAAAGCCTTGTACCTAGCGGCTCCTATCGACCGCGCGCGCAGCCTGAGCCGATAGTTTCAGATCACAGTTGAGGAAATAGCTGCGAGCGCGATTTTCACGGTCGCGCCGCGTTCGCGCCTGCCGGGGGCAATAAAGGGAAAGCCACATGCGCCTTATTTTCGAAATGGTGATCGGCGCTGCACTGACAGTATCGCCGATGCGGTGGCGGCCTTCGCTTGGGTGTAAATTCACGCGATAAAGACCACAGCATCGTTCCTTGAGGACACCATGCGCAATCTTTTTGCACTATAGCCGTTAGTGCGCTCACACTCATCGCCTCATCGACCCTCGCCACCGCTGCTGAGGTGCGTGTGCTCAGTGTCGGATCGACGCAGATCGCGGCCAAGGCCATCGCCGCTGAATTCGAGAAGCAGACCGGCCATAAGGTGATCTTTACGATCCGGCCACCGTTTAACATCGACAAGGAGCTCGCGGAGAAGGCGTTCGACGCCATCATCCTCTCGGTGCCGGCAATGGACAATCACGACAAAGCCGGCGACCTCGTGCCGATGAGCCGCGTAGCGCTCGCGCGCGTCGGTGTCGGTGTGGTGGTGAAGGAGGGCGGCCCCGTCCCTGACGTTTCGACGCCCGAGAAGCTTAAAGCGGCCGTGCTCGCTGCGCGTTCGCTCACATGCACCGATCCCGCGATCCCCAACACCTCTGGCGCCATTTGACGAGGTCAAGGACAAGGCGCGCTACGCCGCGCTCGCACTCGGCGGCGAACTGGTCGCTAAAGGCGAGGTCGAGCTGGGCTTCTTCAACCTCTCCGAAGTCCCGAAGGGTGTCACCGTGGCTGGCGCGCTGCCCGGCCCCCTTCTATGAGGCGGCCGTGCTGTCGAAGGGCAGCATGGGCGAAGCCGTCACGGCATTCGTGAAATATCTTGCGAGCGCGGCGGCTGCTGCGCATTGGTCGGATGCGAAGCTCGAGCCCGCTGCGACCTACATTCGGACCCGTGCGAGCCGGTGATTGCTGGCCACCATAAGGCCCTGGCGAAACGCCAGGAGACGCTCCGTAAAGCCGTCAGGCGACGTGGCGTTGATGAACCCGCGCGCGCCTGGAGCGGCCACGCCGCCGCTGCGCCGCCGAGCGTGGCTAAGAACTTTCGTCGTCGGATGTAGCTTGTCATGTGACCCTCCGGTCGGGGGTCATTCATGCAATGGAGGGATGATACCACGCTTCCATCGCGCGGTCTGTACCAAGGCCGTATAATGCACCCCCAACGGAGTATGCGCGTTGAGCATGGTAATGAGTACTGGCCTCGATACATGCATGGAAGCCTTGCGGTCCCTGGCTCGATCATCTGAGTTGGAAGCAAACAGGCTGCCGACGGCAGAGCTGAGAATTCGCGATTTTCTTACGCCAGCAGGAACAAATCGTGCCGCGCAACGAGCCGCGCTGGAGGAGCTCGACAACGCGGTCAGTCGCGAAGCCGAGCTTAGACCGCGAGAGGGTTCATTTTGGCAAGCGATTAGTGACTTCATCGCCCAGCGGTTGGCGATGCTAAACTTTGATTGAATTGACGAGTTGCGTTAGGCTGCGCAGGCGACCCCTATCCCCAAAATTGCG
>DATFVP010000058.1:0-4228 GCA_035260285.1 Methyloceanibacter sp. | reverse complement strand
TTTCAATACATTCAGGATCTGGCGGGTCGCTTGGCCTGCGCCTCGACGCCGGAGGTTAGTCGGCGTTAGCCGTCGAGTTCGTCATGTACTTGGTCGGGTCGACCGGGCGCGAGCCTTTGCGCAGCTCGAAATGGAGCTGCGGCTGATTGACCTGACCGGTACGCCCGGCCTTGGCGATGACCTGGCCGCGGCGCACTTGATCGCCGCGCTTGACCAGGATTTCGTCATTGTGGGCGTAGGCCGACACCCAATTGTTGGAGTGCCGGATCAGTACCAGATTGCCGTAGCCCTTTAGCTCGTCGCCGGCATAAGCGACCACGCCGTTTTCAGCGGCCTTTACCGACGTGCCGAGCGGAACGGCGACATTGATGCCGTCATTGTGGCCGCCGTCGGGCTTAATGCCGAACTCTGAGATGATGCGCCCCTGCACCGGCCAGCGGAAGCTGTTGCCGGACATTGGCTCAGGCGCGGGAAGCTGCTGGGTACTTGCCACTTGCCGGTTTTGCCCGCCGATTACCTCGTCGGAGCTTGCGACCGCAGGAGTGGGCGTGGCTTGAGCTTTCGGAGCCGGTTGCGATTTTTCTCCCGGGCCGGGCGGCGAAATCGCGGTGGTCTTCACCACGTGGACGTCAGGCGAAGGAGCCGGCTTGCTCTGGTTTGCTGCCACGGCGCGTGGCGCAACCGGAGCCTTTCCGCCTTTCGGCAGGTAGAGCGTTTGCCCGATCCTGAGACGGGTCGGGTCGAGATTATTGCGTTCGATCAGCGCCTTCTCGCTCGCGCCCGCCTTCTGCGCGATGCTGCGCGGCGTGTCGCCTGCTTGCACCTTGTAGACCTCTCCGGCCGCTCCGGGGCCGGCCGCGGCGCGGACCTTGGCGAGGTTCGGCCGCGGTGGCGGTGCCGGCGGCACATAGGCGGCCCGCTCAGGCTTCAGATTGGCGGTTGCCGGCGAATAGGCAGCTTGCGTCGGCTGGGCATAGGGTTGCGATACCGGCGGCAGGCTCGCGCGGGAATACGAGCCGCCCCGATAGGCGTTCGGGTCACCTTGCGCGTAGATCGACTCCGGCGGGATCGGGGGAAGCGAAGCGGTGGTGTTCGGATCGGCGAGCGGCGTCGGAGCTTCCGAGCGCGTCAGGCCGAACGACGGAAAATCGAACCGAGAGACACCGGAGCTACAGCCGCCGACAAGCGTCAGTGCCGACAATGAAGCGGTTACCAAAGCGCCACGGCCAATCGCTGACCAAGACACGCGCGCTTGCATACCCCCGTACCCCTCGAAACGCATACAGACCGAGAGTGCGAGTTAAGCGCGTGAACGGTAAACAAGCTTTTAATGATGTTCCCGGTCTGAGCGAAAAAGAAGCAGTGGCGTTACGACCGCTCCTCCGGCTTCACCCTTCCGTGCAGAAGAGGCACGAAGCGAACCGGAAGCAAAGGCTTCTTGGCGATCCCAGTGTCTGTCTTGTCGATCTCGACCAGCGATTGGGTGTCGCGGGTCGAGCCGAGTGGAATGATCATGCGGCCGCCAGGCTTCAACTGATCAATCAGGGCCTTCGGAGGTTCAGGTGCCGCGGCTGTGACGATGATGCGGTCGTAAGGCGCCTGCGGCGGCCAGCCGATCCAGCCGTCGCCGATGATGGTGGTGACATTGGCGATGCCGAGCTTGGCAAAGCGGCGGTCTGCGGCCTTTTGCAGCTCGCGCCAGCGCTCGACGGTGAAGACATGACGGCAGAGATGCGATAGCACCGCAGCCTGGTAGCCTGAGCCGGTGCCGATCTCCAGCACGTCGTGGCTGTCGTCGAGATTGAGTTTTTCCGTCATGAAGGCGACGACGTAAGGCTGCGAGATGGTCTGGCCGCAGTCGATGGGAAGCGCGACGTCCTGATAGGCGTGATCGACGAAGGCAGGGTCGACGAACAATTCGCGCGGCACGCGCTCGATGGCGCGCAGCACCCGCGTATCGCGGATGCCGCGGCGCCTGAGCTGCATGATCAGACCGATCTGGTCCGGCTCACTCGCCATGGCGAGCGATCCCCCATGCGATTCATCAGAGTATGCAGCGATAGTGAACTCCTCTGTCAGCGAGTGAAAGCCCTATTCGCCGAGCGCCGCGGCAAGCGTCTGAAGCGCCTCCTCGTCGGTGAAATCGAGCTGCAGGGGTGTCACCGAGATGCGGCCGGACTTCACCGCCCAGAGGTCGGTGCCCTTCGGCGGCTTGGCTTTACGGCGCTCGATGCCCACCCAGTAATAGGGCTTGCCACGGGTATCGAGCCGGTCCTCGATGCGGAGCAGGTCGGGATGGCGTTGGCCTTGGCAGGTGACCGCCATGCCCTTGACGGCGTCGGGTTGGCAGTCCGGAAAATTGACGTTGAGCACGACGCCCTCGGGCCACCCGGCTTTGAGCAGCTTGCCGAGCAGGTCGCCACCATGCCGCATGGGCGTGTCCCAGATCGGCTTGCCGGTCTCGTAGTTGCCGATGGCGAGGCTGAGCGCGATCGACGGCACGCCGAGCAGGCAGCCTTCGATGGCGCCGGCAACGGTGCCGGAGTAATTCACGTCGTCGGCGAGATTCTGACCGCGATTCACGCCTGAAAGCACGAGGTCCGGCGGCTTGTCCTTTAGCAGGAAGCGCACGCCCATGATGACGCAGTCGGTGGGCGTGCCCTTCACCGCGTAATGCTGCTTGCCGAGGTCGCGCATGCGCAACGGCTCGGCGAGCGTCAGCGAATGCGACGCACCGGACTGATCTGTCTCCGGCGCCACCACCCACACATCGTTGCTCACCGCGCCGGCAACGTGCTCGAGCACGTCGAGGCCAGGCGCCTCGATGCCGTCGTCATTGGTGATCAGGACACGCATTAGGCGGCGCGCTCGATTCTGGCGAGGCCGTCCATATAGGGCTTGAGCGCGTCGGGGATGCGGATCGAGCCGTCAGCCTCCTGATAGTTTTCCATCACCGCGATCAGGGCGCGGCCGACGGCTACGCCGGAGCCGTTCAGCGTGTGCACGAAGCGCGTCTCCTTGGCGCCTTGCGGCCGGTAGCGCGCATTCATGCGCCTGGCTTGGAAATCCCCGCAATTGGAGCAAGATGAGATCTCGCGATAAGCGCCCTGCCCCGGCAGCCAAACCTCGATGTCGTAGGTCTTCTGCGCGGCGAAGCCCATGTCGCCGGTGGAGAGAACGACGACGCGATAAGGAATCTCAAGCCGCTTCAGGACCTCCTCGGCGCATTTCGTCATGCGCTCGTGCTCTTTCGCCGACTGCTCGGGCGTGGTGACGGAGACGAGCTCGACCTTGGAGAATTGATGCTGGCGGATCATGCCTCTTGTGTCTTTGCCCGCGGCGCCGGCTTCGGCGCGGAAACAGGGCGTGCCTGCGGTGACGCGGGTCGGGAGCTTCGCTTCGTCGGTGATGTCCTCACGCACGAGATTGGTGAGGGGAACCTCGGCTGTTGGAATGAGCCATAGATGCGCCTGATCGGTCCAACCAGATTCCAAACCGATCCGGATCAAATCAGCTGCTTTGGTCGCGAACTCTCCGCTTTTGGCGAACGTCTCCAGCTCAGAAACTCTGGTCTGCTTCTCCTCGTCGGATAGTTTGCGAGTCGCAAGGAATTGGTCCTCGGCGAACTTTGGCAACTGCGCGGTGCCTATCATGGTGTCGTCGCGCACGAGCAGCGGAGGATTGATCTCGGTGTAGCCGTGCTCGCTCGTGTGCAGATCGAGCATGAACTGAGACAGCGCTCGTTCCAGTCTCGCCAAGGGCCCCTTCAGCACAACGAAGCGGGAGCCCGACAGCTTCGCCGCGGTCTCGAAGTCCATGAGGCCGAGCGCCTCGCCGAGCTCGAAATGTTGCTTCGGCTGAAACGAGAACTTGGGTAGGTCTCCGACGACGCGCAGAACCTCGTTGGCGCCGGCATCCGGCCCGACCGGCACGTCGGAAGCGGGAATGTTGGGGATACGCCGAATTTCATGCAGAAGCTCGAAGTCGATCCTGCGTTCCTCGGCCTCGCCCGTTTGGATCTTGCCTTTGAGACCGGCCACCGTTTTTTTATGCGCCTCCGCGCCAGCCTGATCCTTTGATTGAATAGCTAGCCCGATAGCTTTCGAGGCTGCGTTGGCGCTCGCCTGGTCCCCCTGCAATTTCTGAATCGTTGCGCGGCGTTCCTCGTCGAGGCTGAGAAGTCGATTCAACGTCGCGCGCGGATCGTCGAAGCCGCGATCGGTCAGCC
>DATFVP010000057.1:0-2205 GCA_035260285.1 Methyloceanibacter sp. | reverse complement strand
CGCCTCTTGCATCTGCGCCAACGTGAAATTCGCCGCCACATGCTCCTGCGCGCGGGCGCCGATTGCGGCCCGCTCCGCTGTGCTGAGCGCAAGCGCTCGGCCGATGTGGCTTGCGAGTGAGGCGATATCGCGCGGCGGAAACAGCCATCCTGTAAACCCGGCTTGGCCTTGCCCGTGAGCGAGGATCGTCTCCGGCAGCGCGCCGAGATCCGGCACGATCACCGGACAGCCCATGCTTTGCGCTTCGATGCTGGTGCGCCCGAAGGTCTCGGGCACCGTCGAGGTGGTGACCGCGACCTGGGAAGCGAGATAGGCTACCGGCATCTCCCTGCAATGTCCGGCGAGTCGCACCTTACCGCCGAGGCCATGACGCGCGATGAGGCGGAGCAGCTCCTCGCGATAGGCATCGCGTCCTGGCGCGTCGCCGGCAAGGATGACCACCGCATCGCGGAGCGCGCCCTCGGCGTTGGCGAGCGCCGCGGCGGCGATCAGGTCGCGCTGCCCCTTGATGCGGGTGAGGCGCGCGGCGTGGAGCACGATCTTGGTGCCAGGAGGGACACCCCACGCAGATCTGAGCGTGTCGATTGCTTGGGCATTGACGGCGGCGGGATCGAAGACGTTTCGGTCGACGCCGCGATAGATGACGCGGATGCGAACCTTGGCACGCGCGTCGCGCGCCTCGATCACCGACGCAGTGTAGCGCGAATTGGCGATGACGCGGTCTCCTCTCGCCATCACGCTGTTATAGAAGGCCTTGAACGGGCCGACCCCGCCATAGGCGCCGTGATAGGTGGTGACGAACGGCTTGCCGGTCCGCCGCGCCGCGAGCAACGCGCTCCAGGCCGGCGCCCGGCTCCGTGCATGCACGAGATCGACCTTGCGGTCCCGGATCAGCTTGGTGAGGCGTCCGATATTGGCAAGGATGGTGAACGGCGATTTGCTCGCCACCGGAAGGGTCACGATCTCGCCGCCGGCCTTGCCCACCTCCTCGGCCATGCGGCCACCTTCGGTGGCGACCAATGCGCTCGCGCCTGCCCGGGACAGCGCCTGCGCGATCTCGATGGTCGCCAATTCGCTTCCCCCGGCATCGAGGCGGGGTACGACCTGGAGTATGGTTATCATGAATGAGGGCTTCGCTTCCCGGATGCTCGGCGAAAGGTCATCAGTTTCTTAGGATGGACGATAGCCAACCGCAATTCCTGGAAGTCGGCGGCGGTTCAAGGCGCAGGTGCATTGCCTATCGCCGGAGGGGAGGGAAGGGGCCGCCACTCCTTTGGCTCTCAGGCTTTCTCTCCGATATGGCGAGCACCAAGGCCACTTCCGTAGCGGCGTGGGCGGCGAAGCAAAGCCTCTCTATGATGCGCTTCGACTATTCCGGCCATGGGCTTTCAGAGGGCGACCTGCTTCACGCTACTATCGGCGACTGGCTCGAAGAATCGATCTCGGTGGGGGAGCTGATGGGCGGGAGCCCGCGCATTGTCATCGGTTCGTCCATGGGTGGGTGGATCGCGCTACTGCTCGCGCGGCATCTCGCGCGCCAAGGCAGAAGTGGTGAGCTCGCCGGCCTCGTGCTGATCGCACCCGCCTTCGATATGACCGAGGCTCTGATGTGGCGCGAGTTGCCGCAAGCTGTGAAGGACGAGATTGAGCGAAACGGCGCAACCTATGTGCTGTCCGCCTATGCCGACCCTTATCCCATCACCAGGCAGCTCATCGAGGAGGGGCGCTCGCATCTCATCGAAGGACATCCCTTCGATCCGGGGTGCCCGGTGCGCATCCTGCAAGGCATGCGCGATCCCGACGTACCCTGGCGCCATGCGCTCGGGCTCGTCGATCTGCTGGATGGCTCCGATGTCGAGCTGACGCTGATCAAGGACGGCGATCATCGCCTGTCCACGCCTGCCGACATACAACGCCTCACCGCCACCATCGCAACGCTGGCAGAGCGTGCCGGATAGGAGACGCTTGCGTCACCATGGGACACCCGAGCGTCTTCTCCAGCGCCTCACGGAGTCCGGCCAACGTATCAAGACGTTTTGGCCACCGTTCTTTTCGGCAAGGCATTTTGGCGTCGAGGATACCCTGATCCCCCATCCAGGCGTAATTCTTCACCCTCAGACCGATGACGTTGACCGTCAGCTGGTCTGCTTCGGCATGAAGCTTCTCGGACAGATCGCAAGGCGAGCCGCCGCAAGTCTCCTCGCC
>DATFVP010000056.1:0-12717 GCA_035260285.1 Methyloceanibacter sp. | reverse complement strand
TCGAGACCGAGCCGCCCTCTCGTCGGCATGTAACGCTGCATGATGGCGTAGCGTGCTTTGGGCATGACTGGCGTCTTGGCGAGGGTCCATTTCGGCGAGAAGCCGATCCCCAAAAATCCGATGCCGAGCTCATTTTCGATTTCCGTCACCTCGGAAAGATGGCGGCGAAGCTCCTCGTCGGTCTCATGCAAGGTGGCGAGAGGCGCTCCGGAAAGCTCCAACTGTCCGCCAGGCTCGAGGCTGATGACGCCGCCCTTGGGACAATTAGGGCGCTGCAGAGCGATGATGTTGCCGCGCTCCATGACGCCGTCCCAGCAGAAGCGGTGCTTCATGCCTTCGAGCAAAGCGCGGATGCCGCGATCGCCGTCGTAACCAACCGGCGCGTGACCCTGCCGGTAGAAGCCGAACTTCTCGTGCTCGGTGCCGATGCGCCAATCGGCCATCGGCTTGCACCCGGCTTCGAGATAAGCGACGAGCTCGTCCCGCGACTCGATGGTCGGGCCCTGCGGCCCAGCTACGCGTGTCGACATGGGAAGACTAGCTCGATTGAACGACTTTGGTTTGCGGGGTGAACCGTGCCGCTCCTAGCACGTTTGCGCCTCGGCGAATATGGCAGGTCAGGAGCGCCAGTCGCCGATCGTAGCATTGACAAGCGCGAGCGCGGCGACTGCCGCGGTATCGGCCCGCATCACCCGGGGGCCGAGCGAGATCGGCAGCACGAAGGGCTGGTCTAAGAGAAGCGCCCTCTCCTCCTCCTCGAACCCGCCTTCGGGGCCGATCAGAACGGCGAGCGGTCGTGGGGCCTTGCTCTCGAGCGCCACGAGCGGCGAGGCGATCGGAGCAGCTTCATCGGCGAACACGAGCAGCCGCTCGCGATCCCAGCTGTCGAGCACCGAGGCGAGCGGCTCAGGCTCGGCCACCTCAGGCACCCACAGGATGCCGCATTGCTCGGCGGCCTCGACGGCATTGGCCAAGAGCCGCGTTTTATTGACGCGCTCGGCCACCGTGCGGCGGGTGATCACCGGCTTGAGCAGGGCCGCCCCCATCTCGGTCGCCTTCTGCGCCATATAATCGAGGCGGGCGCGTTTCAGGGGGGCAAACAGATAATGCAGGTCAGGCGCCGAAATCTGTGGCCGGGTCTGTCGCTCAAGGGTGACGCTTGCGCGTCGTTTGGTCGCCCCGCTCAACGCCCCGCGCCACTCACCGTCCTCGCCGTTAAAGAGGAGGATCTCGTCCCCGCTCTTGCATCGGAGCACGTTGATGAGATAGTGCGCCTGTGGGGGCTCGAGCTCGATGGTGACGCCGGGGCCAAGTCGGGACTTGACGAAGAGCCGCTGAGGCTTGGAGGGCATTCTGCTGGAAACCTCATCCAGTTCAGGGCAAAAGGAAAACAGGATCGCAGACATGCCACGTCCTGTTGCTCAAGGCAAAGCGAGCCGGGTGGCCGACGCGCGGGCGACGAATCTCGTCGACCGGCTGGCGCCGCCGGCACTTCTCCCCTATTTGCGGCTCGCCCGCGTCGACCGACCGACCGGCTTCTGGCTGCTCGCCATCCCCTGCTTCTGGTCGGTGGCGCTCGCCTCGCGCAGCATCGGCGCAGACTACCCCGACGCCTGGCTGCTCGTGTTGTTCGCCATCGGCGCCGTGGTGATGCGCGCCGCCGGCTGCACCTATAACGACATCATCGACAAGGACATCGACGCGAAGGTCGCCCGCACGCAAAGCCGTCCGCTGCCGAGCGGCGAGATCAGCGAGAAATCCGCCACCATCTTCATGCTGGTGCTGTGCATGATCGGGCTTGCGGTGCTTCTCTCCTTCAATGCCGCGACCGTCTGGCTCGGGCTTTGCGTGGTTCCGCTGGTGGCGCTCTACCCTCTGGTGAAGCGCTACAGTCATTGGCCGCAAGCGGTGCTTGGGCTTGCCTTCAACTGGGGTGCTCTGCTCGGCTATTCCGCCGTGCTCGGACGCCTCGAATTGCCGGCGGTCGTCCTCTACGCTGGAGCCATCGCCTGGACCATCGGCTACGACACCATCTACGCCCATCAAGACCGCGACGACGACGAGCTGGTCGGGCTCAAATCGACCGCGCTCAGATTCGGGCGGGCGACCAAGGCCTGGCTCTCAGGGTTCTACGCGCTTGCTTGGCTCGGGATTACCGCGGCCGGGCTCCTGGCCGGGGCCGAGATCGTGTTCCTGCTTGGCATGGCGGCTGCGGGTGCCCATCTCTTCTGGCAAGTGGCCACGCTCGATATCGACGACCCGGACAATTGCCTGCAGCGCTTCAGGTCGAACCGCGATTTCGGGTTGATCGTATTCGCGGCCATCGTGCTCGATCTGGTTCTCGCTTCGCGGTTCTAGAGACCCTAAATGAACCAGGCCCCAGGGGTGCACGCCCTGGGGCCTGATGACGCCTTGCTGTTAGCTTCCTTGAGGCTGCTTGGGAGAGCCTTTATTGCCACGATCCTGCCATAGAACTTATCCGAACCGCTTAATAGACGTCGTTAACATCGGGTATCCGGCACTTCCTGCCGACATGGTTTAAAGAGTGTTTTTGAGACCGAGATGACCGCGCTGTCACCAGCTAGTGCCGCTCCTCCTCACGCTCTTGAGGAGGACTTCCGCCTGCTCAGGACCGCGGTCGCGGACGCAGGCAAGCTCGCGCACAGCTATTTCCGGCAGGACCTCGCGGTAAAGAGGAAGCACGACGGCACCGAAGTGAGCGAGGCCGATTTCGCCGTCGACGATCTTCTCAAGAGCGCGCTCATATGCGGCAGGCCTAATTATGGGTGGCTCTCGGAGGAAACCGAGGACGACCCGGAGCGGCTCGAGCATCGGTTCGTGTGGATGGTCGATCCGATCGACGGGACGAACGCCTTTCTCCGCCATGTACCGGAGTGGACCATATCGGCGGCGTTGGTGCAGGAAGGAAAGCCGGTGCTCGGCGCGGTGTACAATCCCGCCACGGGCGAGTTCTTCCATGCCATTCGCGATGGCGGCGCCTTCCTCAACGACGTGCCAATCCACGTGAGCACGCGGAGCGATCTCGAAGGCGCTCTGTTCATTGCAAGCGGCGGCCTGTTCAAGAAGCGCATCTGGAAGGAGCCTTGGCCCGGCGTGCAGTCGCGCTGGGTCAATTCCGTCGCCTATCGGCTCGCGCTCGTCGCCGCAGGCCGCGCCGATGCGACCGTGTCGCTCTCAGCCAAATGCGATTGGGATCTCGCGGCCGGCGTGTTGCTGGTCGAGGAGGCAGGCGGGATCGTGACAGACCATCACGGCCACGCCTTCCGCTTCAATCTGCCCAATCCCCGCTTCCCGAGCCTTGTCGCCGCCCCGCCATTGCTGCACGCCAAGCTCATCGAACGTACGAGCCGCGTAGACCTTTGAGGCGCTCTTCGGCAAAAGTCGGCGGTCGATCAAGAACACGGGATACATCATGGCGGCAAAGCAGGGGACAAAGGCCGAGACGCGGCAGCTCCTCCATCTCGTCTTCGGAGGAGAGCTCACCACGCTCGACAGAATCGAGTTCTCCAACCTGAAGGCGCTCGACATCGTCGGCATCTATCCGAATTACGCCGAGGCCTACGCCGCCTGGCGCGACGCGGCTCACAGAAGCGTGGACGACGCGCACATGCGCTATTTCATCGTGCATCTGCACCGGCTGCTCGACCCCGAGACGGAAACCAGCGCTGCGCCCAAGGGTTAGGCGCAATAAGGCTTTAGGTTTTTCGCCTTAAAGAGAACTCGCGGGGCGTGCTAGAAAGGCTCCGCCGGGTGCGTGGCCGGAAAGCCCAAACCGGCGGAATCGGGGAAGCTTTTGAAAGATCAACTGTTCAGCGACGCGAGAATGGTCACGCGGAGCGCTGACGAGCTCCAGACCCACCATTACACCACGGGCGAGATCGTCATGCGCATCTGGCGGGAGCATTTGCGCCCGCGCCTCGGCCTGTTGCTGCTCGCCTCCGCCGCCATGCTGCTCACAGCGGCGACCACCGGCGCCATCCCGTTCATCATTCAGAAGACCGCCGACGACGTGTTTGTGGCCAAGGACCAGCAGATGGTCTACTGGGTGACCGCGGCCATCGTGGTGGTGACCATCATCAAGGCGATTTCCGAATATGTGGCCGACGTCACCGTCGCCTATCTCGGCCACCGCTTCATCGCCGATCTCCGCATCCAGATGTTCTCAAGACTCGCCAGCGCCGACCTCTCCTTCATCCAGACGGTGCATTCAGGGCGGCTGCTCTCAGGCTTCCTCAACGACGCCAACCTCATCAGGCAGACGGCAAGCCGCTCCATCGTCACGCTCGGCGAGAACTATCTCAAGGTCGTCATCCTGGTCGCCACCATGTTCTACATGGATGCGCGCTTTGCCTTTCTGATCCTGCTGTTCATGCCGTTTGCCTGGTTCCTGCTCGGGCGTCAGCGCCGCAAGATGCGGAAGTCGACCACCAAGTCTCTGCAGGAGACCGGCGACCTCTCGGCGCTCATCACCCAGACCTTGCGCGGCATGCGCGTGGTGCGCGCCTATCGCCAGGAGCCGCGCGAAGAAGCCCGCGCCGCGCACACCATCAACCGCGCGCTCGAATTCACCATGCGCGGCACCCGCGCCAGGGCGTTGTCGAGCCCGTCGATCGAGCTTCTGACCGGTCTCGGCTTCGGCCTTGCCATCTATTTCGCCGGCACCAAGGGCGTGCGCGGCGATCTCACGCTCGGCCAGTTCATGGGCTTCATGACCTCGGCGCTCCTGATCTACGGCCCGCTGAAAAGCGCCGCCACGCTGCAGACGCAGTTGCAGGAAGGCGTGGCGGCGGCAAGCAGGGTGTTCGGCATCGTCGATCGCGAGACGCAGCTGGTCGAAGCCGCCGACGCCAAGCCGCTCGTCTTGAAGCGCGGCCAGATCGAATTCGACAACATCTCCTTCGCCTATGAGGCGAACAACCCGGTGCTGAAAGGCGTGAGCCTGACCGTTCCCTCAGGCCGCACCGTGGCGCTGGTCGGCCCCTCAGGCTCGGGCAAGAGCACGCTGGTCAACCTCTGTTTGCGCTTCTTCGATCCTGAGAAGGGCAAGGTGGTCATCGACGGGCAGGACATCGCGCGGGTAACCATCGCCAGCTTGCGCGATGCCATCGGCCTCGTCACCCAGGACCCGGTGCTGTTTGACGACACCATCCGCGCCAATATCGCCTACGGCACCAAGCCCGAGGACGAGGCGCAAGTCATCGCCGCGGCAAAGGCCGCCGCGGCGCATGATTTCATCATGGCGCTGCCCAAGGGCTACTACACGCGCGTGGGCGAGGCAGGCTCCTCGCTCTCGGGCGGCGAGCGCCAGCGCATCGCCATCGCCCGGGCGGTCTACAAGGACGCGCCGATCCTATTGCTCGATGAGCCGACGAGCTCGCTCGACAGCGAGGCTGAGGCAAAGGTGCAGACCGCGCTCGAAGGATTGATGCGCGGGCGTACCGTGCTGATGATTGCGCACCGCCTGTCCACGGTGAAGAAGGCCGATCTCATCTGCGTGCTCGACCAGGGGCGCATCGTCGAGGTCGGGCGTCACGAAGAGCTGGTCGCCAAAGGCGGCCTCTATACGCGTCTGCACGGAACCCAGTTCGGCATAGCCGCCCACGCGCCGGAAAGCGAAAACGGCAAGGCCGGTGACGGCCGCGCCGAAGAAGCCGGCCTCGAAGGTGCAAGCGTGGACGATGCCGACGACGAAGACGCCGTCGCCGTGGTCGAAAGCTAGGCGAGCGCGCCTTTCATGGCAAAGCGGCTGTTATCCTCAGGGCCAGTGGTCGCTTTCGGCAGCGCGGTCGCGGCGGCTTATATCCGCCTTGTCTACAATACGAGCGAGGTCCGGCGCGATCCTCCGGACACCGACGCCAAGCTCTTCTCCGAGCATCCGCAAATCTTCGCCATGTGGCATGGGCAGTTCGGCATGCTGCCCAAGATCAAGCCGGACCGGCCGGCAGACGTCGCCGCCATGGTGGCGAGGCACGGCGACGCCGAGCTCATGGGCGGCGTGCTCGAGCGCTTCGGCATGTGGCTGATCAGAGGCGCAGGCGCCGGCCGAAGGCGGCGCGACCGCGGCGGTGCCGCCGCCTTCCGCGGGGCGCTCGCGGCGCTTCAGAATGGCACCACAGTTGCCATGACCGCAGATTTTGCCCCTGGGCCTGCGCGCAGAGCCGGCGACGGTATCGTCATGCTGGCGAAGCTCTCAGGCCGGCCGATCGTGCCTTGCGCCATGGCTACCAGCCGATTCATCGCACTCAAAAGTTGGAGCGCGTTCACCATCAACCTGCCCTTCTCCAAGCTTGGCATCGTGGTCGGCGATCCGGTAAGGGTGCCTGAGGACGCCGATTCTGCCACGCTCGAGGCCGCCCGGATTGCGGTCGAGCGCGGCCTCAATCGAGCGACCGCACGCGCCTACGAACTTGCCGGGGCCATCGATCCCTTGTCGCCTCAAACTCAAATCAAGGCCGCCAAGCCTGCCTTCGCCATTCGTGCCTATCGCGCGCTGACCCGCTATGCCGCGCCGTTTGCGCCCCTGATGCTCGCCTGGCGCACCCGCATCGGCAAGGAGGAGCCAGCACGCCGGCCCGAACGCTACGGAAAGGCGAGCGTGGCCCGGCCTGCCGGATTTCTCGCCTGGTTCCATGCGGCAAGCGTGGGCGAAACCAATGCGGTACTGCCGGTGATCGAGGCGATTGCCGCCGAGCATTCTGAGATCAACTTGCTGCTCACCACCGGCACCGTCACCTCGGCGAAGCTCGCCCGCGCCAGGCTGCCGAGGGGCGCCGTGCATCAATACGTGCCGCTCGACAATCAGGATTACGTGCGGCGGTTCCTCGCGCACTGGCGGCCTAACCTTGCCGTGTTCGTCGAATCGGAGATCTGGCCGAACCTCGTGCTCGAGACGAGTGCTCTCAACATCCCGCTCGTGCTGGTCAACGGCCGCATGTCGTTCCGCTCCTTCCGCCGTTGGCGTGGGCGCCCTGGCTTGAGCCTGCCGCTGTTCTCAGCCTTCAACCTGGTGCTCGCCCAGAACGAGCGCATGGCCCAGCGCTTCACCGCGCTCGGCACGCCGCGCGCCGTGCCGGTCGGCAATCTAAAGGCCGACGCGCCGCCTCCCCCGGTCGATTTGGCCGGGCACAAGAAGCTTGCCGCAGCGCTTGCCGGCCGCACGGCTTGGCTCGCCGCAAGCACTCATCCTGGCGAGGACGATATCGCAGCGGTCGCGCACCTTGCCATGAAAAAGGCGAGCCCAGACCTCCTCACCGTGATCGTGCCGCGTCATCCGGAGCGAGGCCCGTTCATCGTGCGGCTCCTCGAGGGCGCGAACCTCAAAGTGGCGCTCCGCTCGGAAGGAAAGCTGCCGGAGGCCGGCACCGACATCTACATCGCCGACACCATCGGCGAGCTTGGGCTCTTCTATAACCTCGTGGCGGTGGCGCTGATCGGCGGCTCGCTCGTGCCGCATGGCGGGCAGAACCCGGTTGAGGCGATCAAGCTCGGAACCGCCGTCATGACCGGCCCGCATTGGCGGAACTTCGCCGATGCCTATGACGAGCTGTTACGTGCAGGCGGCGCGGTGCAAGTGAGCGATGCGCAAAGCCTCGCAACCACCGCCCTGCTCCTCCTCGAGAATGCGCAGGCGCGAGCGAGGCTGATGAGCCGCGCCGAAGGCGTGATTGCGCGCATGGGCGGGGCGCTGCCGCGCACCATCAGCGAGCTTGAGCAATTCCTGCCGCCAAAGGCGACCCTGCAACATGCCTCTTAGGGCGCCATTCTGGTGGTATCGGAGGGCCGGGGTGCTGGCCTCGGTGCTTTCCCCGCTCGGCGCGATCTATGGGCGCATGGCCGAGAGCAAGGCAGCGGAGGTCAAGCCCTACCGCTCGCGCCTTCCGGTGATCTGCATCGGCAATTTCACCGTCGGCGGCGGCGGCAAGACTCCGACGGCGATCGCCGTGGCCGAAGTGCTAAAGGAGGCCGGCGAGCGGCCCTGCTTCCTCACAAGAGGCTATGGCGGCAAGGCGCAAGGCCCTGTGCTGGCGGCCAAGGGAGAAAGCGCTGCCGACATCGGCGACGAGACGTTGCTGTTACTGGCCCATGCCCCGACCGTGGTATCAGCTGACCGCGCGGGCGGCGCCAAATTGATCGAAGGCACCGATGCCACGGTCATCCTCATGGATGACGGTTTTCAAAACCCGCAGCTCGCCAAAGATTTCAGCCTTATCGTGGTCGATTCAAATGTTGGGCTCGGCAATGGTCTGGTCATGCCGGCCGGACCTTTACGAGCGCCGCTCGTCAAGCAAATGCCGCGTGCCGATGCGCTGCTGCTGATCGGCGATGGCGGCAGGGCTGCCCCGCTCGCCAAGAGCTTCGAGGCTGCCAACAAGCCGGTGCTCAAGGCGCGCATGGCGCCGCGCGGCGATGCGCGTTGGCTGGGGGTCTTGCCGGTCATCGGCTTTGCCGGCATAGCCAATCCGAAGAAATTCTACGCCACGCTGTCGCAGAACGGCGCGCGGCTCACCGGCACGCGCTCCTTTGCCGACCATTACCCCTACACCGAGCGCCAGGCGGAGCGGCTGCTACGATGGGCGCGGGAGTGGAACGCGATGCTGGTCACCACCGAGAAAGATTGGGTGCGCCTGCCTGAGGACGACGGCACGGCGCTCTCCGAGCTCAGGTTCCGCTCGCGCCCGTTCCTCATTGCCGTCGAGTTCGGCGAGGGCAACAGGCTGAAACGGCTTCTCGTCGAAGCCATCGAGAAGGGACGCGCTGCGTAACGAAAGGCGCGAAGCGCCTTCACCTCGCCCCTGCGAGGAGAGGTCGCGTCGAAACTCTTGGCTTCGACGCAGGTGAGGGGTTTGCGGAGTCAGTTCTGCTGCGCTTGCTCCGCCTCACCCTACCCTCTCCCACAGGGGAAAGGGAACACTGGCGAGGCTAGTGGTGTTAGGCAGCAGGCGCCGGGTGGGTCTCGCGGTAGCGCTTCAGCGAGGCGGCTGCGTCGACATAGGCCTCCTGCAGCTCGACGCTCCAATAGCGCAGCTCATCGAGCGGTATGGTGCGTCCGGTGACGGCGCAGCGCACGAAGTCGCCGGGCGTCAGCACCTGAACCTCGCCATCGAGATATTTGAGCTTGGCTTCGCCCTTGAAGCCGATGTTGCGTTCGAAACGGTTCATCAAGGCAGTGTCACTCGCATCATGTCGAATTGCGTTCAGTCACCATAGCGTCGCCGCGCGGCGGTGGCCAGCCCGCTCACAGCAATGTGCCCTGCTTTTCGTCGCGCGCGCGTGCACGCTTCGGACTTGCTGTTGCCTTGCGCTCGCCACCATCGGCTTGCGCAGGGACATGGCCATCGGCGAACTCGATGTCCAGACGCTCGCCGCGATGAACATCGGCGGCACGGCGCAGCATGCGGCCTTCGGCGTCGCGGGTGAGCGTGAAGCCGCGGGCGAGCACATTGTGATAGCCAAGCGAGTTGAGGAGCTGGATACGGGCATCGAGGCGCTGGCGCGAGCGTGCCACCAAGGCTGGAAGAGCGCGGCGGCCTGAGCGGTCGAGACGGATGAGCCGGTCGCGCCCTCCCCGCGCGGCATTGCGCACGAGATACGGCCTAAGCCGCGCCGCGGAGCGCGCGAGAGCCACGCGATGGGCGTGGGCATTGGCATGGAGCGCGCGGCCGAGCCTCGCACTCGCGCCATCGAAGCGCTGACGCGGCAGCGCCAGGATCTCGCTTCGCCGCGGCAGGCCGCGGACGAGCGCGGCAAGCAGATAGCGCTGCCCATCGACCAGCCGCCTGAGGCAGCTCACCACGCGCAAGCCGAAGCCCGTCACCTGGATATGCAGATCGGCGCGCACCGGCACGGCGCGCTCGGCTGCGGCCGTCGGCGTCGGCGCGCGGAAATCGGCGACGAGGTCGATGATGGTCCAGTCGGTCTCGTGCCCCACCGCGGAGATCAGCGGGATGGTGCTCGCAGCGACGGCGCGGGCCACGATCTCCTCGTTGAAGCCCCACAAATCCTCGAGGCTGCCGCCGCCGCGGGCGACGATGATCAGGTCAGGGCGGGGCACCGAGGCACCGACGATCAGCCCGTTGAAGCCGTGGATGGCGGCTGCGACCTCGATGGCGCAGGTCTCGCCCTGCACCCGCACCGGCCAGACCAGAACGTGGCATGGGAAACGGTCAGAAAGGCGATGCAGAATGTCGCGGATCACCGCGCCTGTCGGCGAAGTGACCACACCGACGATGCGCGGGAGATACGGGAGCGGCAGCTTGCGATGGGCATCGAACAGGCCCTCGGCGGCGAGCGCGCGCTTCCTCTGCTCGAGCAGTGCCATGAGCGCGCCGATACCGGCAGGCTCGAGATCGTCGATGACAATCTGGTAGGTCGATTTGTTGGGATAGGTGGTGACCCTTCCCTTGACTACGACCTCGAGCCCCTGCTCTGGCTTGAACTTGAGCCGCTGAAAGGTGCTCCGCCAGATCAGCGCGTCGATGACGGCGTTCTCGTCCTTGAGCTTGAAGTAGCAGTGGCCTGAGCTGTGTTGACCGTTGAAGTTCGAGATCTCCCCGCGGAGCCTCACGAGCCCGTAAGCCTCCTCCACGGTGCGCTTGAGGGCGAAGGCAAACTCGGAGACGGTATATTCGACGAGATTGGTCGTCGGTTTGGTGCTGGCTTCAGCCATCGATATCAGGGGTTCCATTTTGCTTCTGCCGCCCTCGTGCTAGGGAGGCAGCCTGACAGACTGGAGCTTTACCGCATTGAACGTGCTGTTGATAGGTGGAGGAGGCCGCGAGCACGCGCTTGCCTGGAAGCTCGAGCAAAGCCCGCTCCTTGACACCCTCTATTGCGCCCCTGGCAATGCCGGGATTGCCAAGGTCGCCGATTGCGTGGCCCTCGATGTGAACGACCACGATGCCGTGGCGCGCTTCTGCAAGGGGAAGGAGATCGACCTGGTGGTTATCGGCCCTGAAGCGCCGCTCGTTGCGGGCCTCACCGACGATCTCGAAAAGCAAGGCATCAAAGTGTTCGGCCCGTCAAGGGCAGCGGCACAGCTCGAAGGCTCCAAGGGCTTCACCAAGGATCTCTGCGCGCGGGCCGGAATTCCAACCTCTTCCTATGCCCGCTTTTCCGATGTGGCGTCAGCGAAGGCTTATCTGGTGCGGCAGGCGTTTCCCACCGTGATCAAGGCCGACGGGCTTGCCGCCGGCAAGGGCGTGACCATCGCCGAGACCAAAGCCGACGCGGAGGCCGCCATCGATGCCTGCTTCTCAGGCGCCTTCGGAGCGGCTGGATCGGAACTGGTGATAGAGGAATTCCTGTGCGGCGAGGAAGCAAGCTTCTTCGCCCTGGTCGACGGCAAGACGGCGCTGCCGCTTGCCACGGCGCAGGACCATAAGCGCGCCTACGACGGCGACATGGGACCGAACACCGGCGGCATGGGCGCCTACTCTCCGGCGCCGATCATGACGCTGGACCTCTGCCGCCGCGTCATGCTCGAGATCATCGAGCCGACGGTGCGCGCGATGGCTGAAGCGGAGACGCCGTTCAAGGGCGTGCTCTATGCCGGGCTGATGATCGAGGACGGGGCGCCGAAGCTCATCGAATACAATGTCCGCTTCGGCGATCCAGAGTGCCAGGCTCTGATGCTGCGGCTCAATTCCGATTTGCTGCGGGCGATGCTCGCCACCGCGGAGGGCCGGCTTGATGGCGTTGCGCTCGAATGGTCCGACGATCCCGCGCTCTGCGTGGTCATGGCGGCCAAGGGCTATCCCGGCGCTTACGCCAAGGGGTCGGAGATCAAGGGCCTCGCCCAAGCCGCGCGTGTCCCCGGCGTGCAAATTTTCCATGCCGGCACCAGGCGCGACGGCAACCGCATCTTTGCCGATGGCGGCCGCGTGCTCGACGTCACCGCCCGCAGCCGCGACATTCGCCAGGCGCAAGACCGCGCCTATGCCGCCGTGGACAAGATCGACTGGCCGGAGGGCTTTTGCCGCCGCGACATTGGCTGGCGCGCGGTCGAGCGGGTGTCCTGATTTTTGTCCTGCCCGCGAAAGCGGGCATCCAGTAGTCCCTGGTCTTGCAAGCTTGTTGAGTGCTGCGGTTACTGGATTGCTTGGTCAAGCCGGGCAATAACAAGTTGAAAGCATTGCGGCGGCAGGCGCCCGCGCCTACGTTTCATGCCGGACCCGAAAGCAGATCGGAGACCCTGATGGCGTACGCCCCAAGAAAAACCACGGCCCTCCTGTCCGGCGCCGCCGCAATCGCGCTTGGTCTGATCATCGCGCCGGCGAGCGCAGCGCCTCTCGGCGCGGCAGGGCTCGCCGCCCCGCATTCTCTCGTCGAGCCCACACAGGTCTTCAAGCGCGGCCGGCCGCCGATCTACCCGCATTATTACGCACCCGCTCGCCGCCCCGGAGGCTGGAGCTTCTATTTCGGGCCCGTGCCTTACGCCAAGGGCGACTATGAGACGCAAGCGCTGCAGCGGGTCTATCCACAGCTGAACTATCCGCCGAGCATGCGCTACTGGACTCCGCAATCGGGGTTCTGACCCGCTCACTATTAAAGCCATGCTCCACCTCTATGCCCGCGTGCTCGGCCTGCTCGGCCCGCAGAGGAAGCTCGGCTGGGTTCTGGCGCTCGCCAATGTAGCGCTCGCCGCCGCAGGCCTCGCCGAGCCTATCCTGTTCGGCCGCATCATCGATGCCTTGGCGA
>DATFVP010000055.1:0-3673 GCA_035260285.1 Methyloceanibacter sp. | reverse complement strand
CTGGAAGACGGGGGAATAAGAATGCGGGTGCTTCTGATCGAAGACGATAGCGCTACGGCACAAAGCATCGAGCTGATGCTTCAGTCCGAGGGCTTCAACGTCTACACGACCGACCTTGGCGAAGAGGGCGTCGACCTCGGTAAGCTTTACGATTACGACATCATCCTGCTCGATCTGAACCTGCCCGATATGAGCGGCTACGAGGTGCTGAAGACCTTGCGGGTGAGCAAGGTGCAGACCCCGATCCTGATCCTGTCGGGCCTCGCCGGCATCGAGGACAAGGTGCGGGGTCTCGGCTTCGGCGCCGACGACTATATGACCAAGCCCTTCCATAAGGACGAGCTGGTCGCCCGCATCCATGCCATCGTGCGGCGCTCGAAGGGCCACGCCCAGTCTGTCATCCAGACCGGCGGCTTGAAGGTCAATCTCGACACCAAGACCGTGGACGTGAACGGCCAGCGGGTGCATCTAACCGGCAAGGAATATCAGATGCTTGAGCTGCTCTCCTTGCGCAAGGGCACCACGCTGACCAAGGAGATGTTCTTGAACCATCTCTATGGCGGAATGGACGAGCCAGAGCTCAAGATCATCGATGTCTTCATCTGCAAGCTGCGCAAGAAGCTCGCGGCGGCGACCGGCGGCAAGCACTATATCGAGACGGTTTGGGGCCGCGGCTACGTGCTGCGCAATCCGGAAGACGAGTCGGAGGCGGCTTAAAGTTTAGCCGCCTCGCCAAATCCCTGCACGTCGCGCCGGCTTCTCTAAGCCGCTTTCAACTCGACTTCTTTGTCGCGCGTCTCGACCGTCACTGTCATGCCGGCGGCAGCGGCCACACGGCCCGCGTAATAGGGTTGGATCGAATGGGCGTCGAGCACGATGCCGTTGGCGCCCGCGAGCAAGCCAGTGACCTGCTCTGACAGGCGTGCGGGCTCGCCTTGAGCGAGCACCCTGAAGGCCACTTGAGGCCCCTCCCCCCTGATCTCGACATTGACCGTGCCGCCTCGCGGCAGCGCCACGACTCCGAGCGCCAGGAGGTTCAGCAACAGCTTGACCTTGTTCTTGGGGAGCGTCACCGGCGCCCCCTGCCATGAGAGGGTATGCTTGCCGCCTTGCACAAAGTCCCTTGCGACCCTCTCCGCGTCGCGCAAGTCGATCTCGGCGCCAGCCGATCCCGCCGCACCAAAGGCAAGCCGCGCGAATTGGAGCTTGGCCGAGGCCTGACGCGCGCTCTTGCGGATCAGGTCCATGGTCTGCTCACGCATTGACTCGTCCTGCTCCTCGCCCAGCATTTCGAGGCCGTTGGCAATGGCGCCAACCGGACTGATCACATCGTGGCAGATGCGGCTTGAGATCAGCGCCGCAAGCTCGAGATCGCCGATCGTGGCCTCTTCGTCCATGGTCTTCCCCCGAAACAATAACGGCCCCTCGCCGAAAAATGACGCGGGGTCCCCATCCCAAAATCTGCTAAATCGAGGCGGCGCGGTCCGCTGCTAGTTCCGCATCGATGCGCGCACGAAACGAATCAATGCATCAAGAAAGCATCTTGCCTTGTCAGCCCCAAGACACACAACTCAAGAACGACAGATCAACGATTTCGACTTGGGCCTCGCGGCGACGCTTCTGACCGACGCCGCTATCCGGGCCGGCGCCGCCACCATGCGGTACTATCGCGAGGGCACTAAGGTCGAGCTGAAAGCCGACCAGAGTCCCGTTACCCAGGCCGACAAAGCGTCAGAGGCGATCGTGCTTGAGGCCCTGCACCAGCTCGCCCCGGACGTCCCGGTGGTGTCGGAGGAGATTGCCACCGATCGCACGGCGCCGCTCGGCTCCCGCTTCTTCCTGGTCGATCCGCTCGACGGCACCAAGGAGTTCATCCAGAAGCGCTCCGACTTTACAATTAACATCGCCCTGGTCGAGGACGGCAGCCCTTGCTTCGGCCTGGTCTATGCGCCGGCGCGCTCGCTTCTCGCCACCACACCCGCAGCAGGCAAAGCGATCGAGGCGACGGTCGAGCCGAGCGAGCATGGCGCTGACCTCGCCGCTCTCGATTGCCGGACTTTGCATGTGCGCGCCCCCTCCCTCGACGGTCTGGTCGCCGTGGTGAGCCGCTCCCATCTCGATCCGGCCACGGAGTCCTTCCTCGCCAAGCTGAAGATCGCGGGCAGGTCCGACGCCGGGTCTGCGCTGAAATTTCTTGAAGTCGCCCGAGGCGTGGCCGACGTTTATCCTCGCTTCGGGCCTACCATGGAGTGGGACACAGCAGCCGGCCATGCGGTTCTGACCGCCGCCGGAGGCTTCGTGGTTGACGCCGAGGGAAAGCCGCTCCGCTACGGCAAGACCGAGACGGGCCTGCTCAATCCGGGCTTTGTCGCCTGGGGCCAAAAAGCCGCGGCGGTCTGAACGGCCGCCCAGCCACTGTTTAGTAACTGTTTAAGCAAATTATACCCGGACGAGAGCCGGACTCGCACGTTGGGTCCTGGCCTGGCTTCGAGAGCCAACGGGGATTTGCCATGATCAGACTGTCGGCGGCGCTGCTTGCCGCGATTTTGCTGTTCGCCACCGAGGCCCGGGCGGGCGACGCGACACAAGGCGCGATCAGACTTGCCCAGGCCGACGACCAGCCCATGGTCATCACACCGCAGCCGCGCGGGGAGCAGCTGCCACCGCCCCAGTCCGATCCAGGCGGTCCCGGCGTCCCCTATGAACCGGCGCCCGGCGCGTCGGCTTCCCCGCACGGCGATCAAGCCGCTGTGCCGCCGCCAGCCAACAGCCGCGGCACCTTCTCCGCCGAGGAAATCAAGGAGGCGGGCCACCGCTTCTTCGGCTCCGTCTCCATGGGGCTTGCCCGGGCGATCGAATATACCTTCCAGCGCGCCGGAAGGCCGAACGGCTATATTCTCGGCGAGGAAGCGGGCGGCGCCATTATCGCCGGCGTTCGCTATGGGGAGGGGAAGCTCTACACCAAGGATGCCGGCGAATTCCCCCTGTATTGGCAAGGTCCCTCGGTCGGCTACGACCTCGGCGCCGAAGGCTCAAAAACCATGGTTCTTGTCTACAATCTCCGCGCTCCAGGGGAAATTTACAGCGCTTTTGCAGGCATTGACGGCTCGGCGTATCTCGTCGGCGGCGTCGGCGTCACATTGTTGGCCGACAGCCACGTTATTCTTGCCCCAATCCGGTCTGGCCTCGGACTGAGGCTTGGCGCCAATATCGGGTACCTAAAATATACCCGCGAGCCGACCTGGAATCCGTTCTAGATTGGCGCTAAGGAAGTCTTAACCAGGGGGGGTCCGCGCACCGAAGTGCCCCCTTTTGAGCGTTGGCCTCCGGGCCGCTACGCTACTTCCCGCGCCCTTCGGCGCGACCCTTAGGAGCGCAGGTTCCGATGATCGACATTGGCATGTATGTGGCGCTCGGTTTTCTGCTTGCGAGCCTGCTTGCGCTGATGGTCGCTCCTGCCTTCTGGAGGCGGGCCGTGCGTCTTACCAAGCGGCGGGTCGAGATGACGATGCCCATGTCCGCGGCCGATATGCAGGCCGACAAAGACCAGTTGCGCGCCGAGTTTGCCATCGAGCTTCGCCGGGTCGAGGTGGCGCTGGAAAAGGCGAAGGACAAGGCGGCACGTGAACTGGTCGAAGCCAATAAGCGCCGAGTCGAGATTTCGGAGATCAAT
>DATFVP010000054.1:0-10857 GCA_035260285.1 Methyloceanibacter sp. | reverse complement strand
AAGGCGATGAAGCAGGTTGCCGGCAAGATCAAAGGCGAGCTTGCCCAATATCGCGAGATGGCGGCCTTCGCCCAATTCGGCTCCGACCTCGACGCCACCACCCAGCGCCTGCTCAACCGGGGCGCCCGCCTCACCGAGCTCCTGAAGCAACCGCAATTCTCGCCGATGAAGGTCGAGGAGCAGGTCGTGGTGATCTATGCCGGCGTGAACGGCTATCTCGATCCGATCGCGGTGAAGGACGTCCAGCGCTTCGAGGCCGAGCTTCTGCGCTTCATGCGCGCCGAGCATCAGGACATTCTCGACGACATCCGCGACAAAAAGGAAATCTCCAAGGAGACCGGCGACAAGTTGAAAGCCGCCGTCGACAAATTCGCCGGGGCCTTCGCGTAAAAATTAGCGGTCTTAACCCATGCCGTCGCTGAAAGATCTGCGCAACCGCATCGCCTCGGTGAAGGCAACGCAGAAGATCACCAAGGCCATGCAGATGGTGGCGGCGGCGAAGCTCAGGCGCGCGCAAAGCGCGGCGGAAGCTGCAAGGCCTTACGCCACGCGCATGGAGGCCGTGCTAGCCAACCTCGCCGCGGCGCTGCAAGGCCGCGAGGGCGGCTCGCCGCTGATGATCGGCACCGGCAAGGATAAGGTGCATCTCCTCGTGGTGTGCACCGCCGAGCGCGGACTGTGTGGCGCCTTCAACTCTTCCATCGTCAGGCTGACCCGAGATCATGCGTTTCGCCTGCTGAACGACGGCAAGGAGGTGAGGATCCTCTGTGTCGGCAAGAAGGGCTTCGACCAGCTCAAGCGTCTGTTCGCCTCGAAGATCGTCGAGGTGATCGAGCTTAGAGGGGTCAAGCAGCTCGGCTTCGAGCACGCCGAGAGGATCGCCGAGAACGTATTGGCGCGCTTCGCTGCTGGCGAATTCGACGTGGCAACCCTGTTCTTCTCGCGCTTCCGCTCGGTGATCAGCCAGATTCCCACCGCCTTGCGCATCATCCCCGCCGAGATTCCCAAGGAAGCCGCCTCGGCGCAAGCCTCGCTTGGCGGCGCGGTCTATGAATACGAGCCTGGCGAGGGCGAAATCCTCGCCGACCTCCTGCCACTCAACATTGCGACGCAAATCCTCCGGGCTCTGCTCGAGAACGCAGCATCGGAGCAAGGCGCGCGCATGAGTGCCATGGATAATGCCACGCGCAATGCCGGCGACATGATCGGGCGCCTGACGCTCAGATATAATCGCACGCGACAGGCCATGATCACCAAGGAGCTGATCGAGATCATTTCTGGCGCCGAGGCGCTCTAGGTTCGAGATGTAAGGAACGTTAGATATGGCACGTAAATCTTCCGTGATCGCCGAAACCAAGAAGCAAGAGAAGCGGATCGCCGGCGGCAGAGGCCCGAAAGGTCATGTACGCCAGGTCATGGGCGCCGTGGTCGACGTGCAATTCGCCGACCATCTGCCCGAGATCCTGAATGCGCTCGAAACCGACAATCACGGCAATCGGCTGGTCCTCGAAGTTGCTCAGCATCTCGGCGAGAGCACGGTGCGCACCATCGCCATGGATTCGACCGAAGGCCTGGTGCGCGGCCAGGAAGTTGTCGACACTGGCGAGCCGATCGCGGTTCCGGTCGGTGACGAGACCCTGGGCCGCATCATGAACGTGGTCGGCGAGGCGGTCGACGAGGCCGGTCCGATCAAGACCGCCGACAAGCGGCCGATCCACGCGCCCGCTCCGTCTTACGTCGACCAGTCGACCGAGGCCGAGATCCTGGTCACCGGCATCAAGGTGGTCGATCTGCTGGCGCCTTACGCCAAAGGCGGCAAGATCGGTCTCTTCGGCGGCGCCGGCGTCGGTAAGACCGTGCTGATCATGGAGCTGATCAACAACGTGGCCAAGGCCCATGGCGGCTATTCCGTGTTCGCCGGCGTCGGCGAGCGCACGCGCGAGGGCAACGACCTCTATCACGAGATGATCGAATCAGGCGTGAACAAGGACCCGCGCAAGGACGGCACGGCGGAAGGTTCGAAATGCGCGCTCGTCTACGGCCAGATGAATGAGCCGCCAGGTGCCCGCGCCCGGGTCGGCCTGTCGGGCCTCACCGTCGCCGAATATTTCCGTGACCAGGGCCAGGATGTGCTGTTTTTTGTCGACAACATCTTCCGCTTCACCCAGGCAGGCTCGGAAGTATCGGCGCTGCTCGGCCGCATCCCCTCTGCCGTGGGCTATCAGCCGACGCTCGCCACCGACATGGGCGCTCTGCAGGAGCGCATTACCACGACGCAGAAGGGCTCGATCACCTCGGTCCAGGCCATCTATGTGCCTGCCGACGATCTGACCGATCCTGCGCCGGCCACCTCCTTCGCCCATCTCGACGCCACCACGGTGTTGTCGCGCGGCATTGCCGAGAAGGGCATCTATCCCGCCGTCGACCCACTCGACTCCACTTCGCGCATGCTTTCGCCGCTGATCGTTGGGGAAGAGCACTACGCGGTGGCGCGGCGCGTGCAGGAGATCCTGCAACGCTACAAGGCCCTGCAGGACATCATCGCCATTCTTGGCATGGACGAGCTGTCTGAAGAGGACAAGATCACCGTAGCGCGCGCCCGCAAGATTGAGCGCTTCCTGTCGCAGCCCTTCCACGTGGCCGAAGTGTTCACCGGCTCGCCAGGCAAGTTCGTCGATCTCGCCGACACCATCAAGGGCTTCAAAGGACTGTGCGACGGCGAGTACGACCATCTGCCGGAGCAGGCTTTCTACATGGTCGGCACCATCGAGGAGGCGGTGGCCAAGGCAGAGAAGCTCGCCGCTGAGGCCGCCTAACCATGGCTGACACCTTCAAATTCGAGCTGGTCTCGCCTGAGCGGCTGCTCGTCTCCGGCGAGGTCGAGCAGGTTCTGGTGCCTGGGTCCGAGGGCGACTTCACCATGCTCGCCCATCACGCGCCCCTGCTCACAAGCCTCCGGCCTGGCCTTCTCGAAATCGTCTCGAGCGGCGCCGAGCGCCGGCGCTATTTCGTGCGCGGCGGCTTCGCCGAGGTCGGACCACAAGGACTGACCGTGCTCGCTGAGACGGCCATCGACCTCGTTGAGCTCGAAGCTGACACGCTCAACCAGGCGATCAAGGACGCCGAGGAAGACATCGCCGACGCCAAGGACGAAGCTGTGCGCGACCGCGCCAAGACCCAGCTCGATCATCTCCGCCAGGTGCAGTCGACGCTCAGTCTCTAGTCGTGCCGCAGTTTAGGTACCAAGCACGAAGGGCTCGAACTCCCGGATCACGCCCTCGTAGACCGGCCGCTTGAACGGCACGACGAGCTCTGGAAGCTCTCGATGCGAAGCCCATCGCCAGGCGTCGAACTCGCGCTCATGGCCTGGCTTCGGCTCTAGATCGATCTCGCTGTCTTCGCCCTCGAATCTGGCGGCGAACCAGAGCTGCGTCTGGCCGCGATAGCGCCCGTGCCAGGCGGTGCCCACCAACCCTTGGGGCAGATCGTAGCTGTACCATTGCCGTGTCCGGCCGAGGACGATGGCGCTTGTTACGCCGGTCTCCTCCTCAAGCTCGCGCAGCGCCGCGGCCTCGGGGTCCTCACCCTCATCGAGGCCTCCTTGCGGCATCTGCCACCAATGTCCGGTTCCTTCCGGAGCGAAAGGCACGTCGGCGCGCTTACCGACGAACACATGGCCGTCGCGGTTGATGAGCATCACGCCGACGCAAGCCCGGTAGGGCAGATCTGCCGCCAAGGTCATTCTACACGATCAGCTTTGCCGCTGCGAGCGGATCGCCGCGCTGACCGGGATGAGGACGATGCCTTTGCCTTGAAGCTGCCCGGCCCATTGGGAGATTTGCTTGATGGTCCCGGGCTTGGCGCTGGCGACGCCGATCGCCGAGCCTTTTTCCTTGGCGACAGCTTCGAGGCGGGCAAGTGCCTTGTTGATATCGTCAGGCGATGGCACGGCATCGATCTGGACGTCGGCTGCGGCATAATCGAGGCCGATGGTACCGGCGACTTGGGAGCCGGCCGAATCCTTCACCGTCCCGTCGTCGACGAACAGCAGCCCGCGCGCCTTGATCTCCTCGAGCATGGGCGTGAGCGAAGCCTGCGTCGTCTCGAATTTCGCCCCCATCTGATTGGTAACGCCGACATAGCCGGTGAAGCGCGACATCAGCCATTGCAAACGCTTCATGTTCTCCTCCGGCGGCAGCGTCGTCAGCAGCGTGTGCGGTCCGGGGTCATTGGTCGGATAATCGAGAGGCTCGAGCGGCACCTGCAAGAGAACCTCGTGCCCCGCCCCTCGCGCCCTCTCCACCCAGTCCTGGAGATTGCGGCCATAGGCGCCATAGGCCACGCTGATCGGCGCGGGCAACCCCTTGATCGCCTCGGCGGTGACCCCGTCGGACAGGCCCATGCCGTTGATTAGTACCGCGATGCGTGGCTTCTCGCCGGGCGCAGCCTTCTCCGCGTATTTTGACGGGCGTGCATAAACGTCAATGGGCCGCCTTCCGTCTGTAGCGACCTTGGGAAGTGGCCCATATTGAGACTCCTCGACCAGCTCAGGCACGGGAACCTGCACGAGCGTGATCGAAGCGGTTTCATCTTCAGGTGGCGGCGGCAAAGCTGGCGGTGGGCCGGGCGGCGCCGGAATTGCGACGGTTTGGACCGTCGCCGGCTGACCCGGGGCCGGCGATCCAGTATGTGGCTGGTTCGCCGCCTGCTGCTGCTGAGTGGCTGGAGCTCCCCCTTGGCCCGATTGCGGTCGCAACGGAGCGATGCCGAAACCGGGCGGCAGATCGATCGATGACCCCGGAGCTGCCGGCTGAGCAGAGGGCGGCGGCTCCACCGGTTTTGGCGGCGGCGGCGAAACGGCTACGGTGACCACGGGGTCTCCGGCATCGCCAGGAAAGAAGGCGAGCCAACCGATACCGAGCAACAGCACCGCGAACAGGATCGAAGCCGTGACGGTCAGCGCCTTCATCTAACCCTGTACCTCCCCGCGACCAGGCCCCCTGGTCCGGGGGCCGAAGCCTCCTCCCATTGGCGGCTGATCAGTTGGCCTCAGCCTTCTTCTTGGTGTCTGTGGTGACCGTCTTGGTGCCGCGCAGGATCTCGAGCGCGTACTGCAGCTGGGTATCCTTATCCTTCTCCGGCGCGACGTATGACGAGCTGCCGGACTCCTCCTCGTCCTTGCCGGCACCGTCCTCATCCTCGTCCTCGCCCTTGAGGTGACCGCGCAGATTGGCCTCGCCGCGCGTATTCTGCGCTGCGGCCTTGGCCTTCAAGTCGTCAGGCAACTCTTCCTCGACCACCACCTCAGGCTCGATGCCCTTGGCCTGAATCGAGCGGCCTGACGGCGTGTAGTAGCGCGCGGTGGTGAGTCGGAGCGCGCCGTTGGACCCGAGCGGAATGATGGTCTGTACCGAGCCCTTGCCGAAGGACCGCGTGCCGAGGATGGTCGCGCGATGATGGTCCTGCAGCGCGCCGGCAACGATTTCCGACGCCGAGGCCGAGCCGCCATTGATCAGCACCACCATCTTTTGGCCGTCGGTGAGGTCACCAGGCCGCGCATTCGACCGCTGCGTCTCTTCGAGATTGCGGCCCTTGGTCAGCACGATGGCGCCTTGATCGAGGAATGTATCCGACACTGAGATCGCCTGATCGAGCAAACCGCCCGGATTGTTGCGCAGGTCGATGACATAGCCCTTGAGCTTGGGACCGATCTCCTTCTTCAGATCCTCGATCGCCTTCTGCAGATTGGCCGTGGTCTGCTCGTTGAAGGTGGTGACCCTGATATAGCCGACGTCGTTCTCGGTGTTGTACTTCACTGGATTGATGTGGATCACGTCGCGCACGACCTTCACGTCGAAGGGATCCTCGACGCCCTTGCGCACGACGGTCAGCGTAATCGCGGAATTGACTGGCCCGCGCATCTTCTCGACGGCTTCCTGTAGGGTAAGGCCTTGGATCTGCTCCTTGTCGAGCGCGGTGATCAGATCGCCGCTCTGGATGCCCGCCTTCGATGCCGGCGTATCTTCGATCGGGGCGACGACCTTGACCACGCCGTTCTCCATGGTCACCTCGATGCCGAGGCCGCCGAACTCGCCGCGCGTCTGCACCTGCATGTCGCGGAAGTGTTTCGGATTGAGATAGGCGGAATGTGGGTCGAGCGCCATGAGCATGCCGTTGATCGCGGATTCGATCAGCTTGGCGTCCTCCGGCTTCTCGACATAGTCGGCGCGTACGCGTTCGAGCACTTCGCCGAACAGGTCGAGCTGCCGGTAGATTTCCGAGTTGGCGGCCGACGCCGTCTCACTGCGCGCGAGCCCCACCATCGTCGAACCGGCAGCGAGCACGGCCAGCACCAGAAGCGTCCATAGCGCGTATTCGGATTTCCGCATCACCCTTGCACCTTCTCGGAAGCCTCGGCCCACCATGGGCCGGGGTCAATTGGCCTGCCGTCCTTCCTGAACTCGACGTATAGGACGGGGCGCGAATTATCGTTGTTGCCTTGGCCTGCCTGAAGCGCCACGCCCATAACCGCGACCGGCTCACCGGCTAAGACAAACTGGCCGAGGCTTACGTCTATGCGGCCCATTCCCGCAAGCAGAACATGATAGCCTCCGCCAGCATTGATGATCAATAGATTGCCATAGGACCGGAAGGGCCCGGCATAGACCACCCAGCCGTCGGTTGGGGCGATTATCCGTGCTTCTCCACGGGTTTGCAGGGAAATACCCCGCAGCGTGCCGCCGACACCGTCGGCCTCGCCGAAGCGCTTCAGCCGCTTGCCCTGGGCTGGCAGTGGTAAGGTCCCCTTGGTCAACTCGAAAGGCATTGCCGGCTTCAAGCGGGCAGGGCTGGCAAAGGCGATCTTGGTCGACTCGGGCTTGATCTCGATGACTTTCTCGTTACCTGGGGTGGCGAGGGCTTGGCTCTGCTCGCGGGCACGCAATGCCTTCTCGGTGGCCACTTCAGCGTCGTATTGCGCGACCTCTGCCTTGGCGATCCGCTCGTCGAGCCTCGCGATCAGCGCGTTCAGCTCGGTCTCCTCAGCGGCCTGTAGCTCGGCTGCCTGGCGGGTCGCTGCAAGCTCGGCTTCGCTCTCGGCGAGCTTCGCCTTCTTCTCCTCGAGCAGCTTGTCGATGCGCTCGCGCTCGGCGGAAAGCCTGTCGGTCTCGCTCTTCTCGGCATCGCGCTGCTCACGGATGCCCGTCTCCAATTTCACTAACCCGTCGAGTTCCTGCGACAGATTGTCGGCCTGATATTTGAGCTCGGGAAACACCTGGGCCAGCAGCATGGCGCTGCGCACCACGGCAAGTGCATCGTCGCGGCGCGTAACCAGCGCCGGCGGCGGCGTGCGGCCGATCCTCTGCATGGCCGAGAGCATCTTGACAATGGTTTCCTTTCGATCGGTGATCGAGTTGCGAATGACCGTGACCTGATCGCTAAGCTCGGCGAGCTTCGTTTCGGTCCCCGACAATTTTGCTTCGCTCGCCTGCACCTGCTTTCCTGCTTCGATCAGATCGCTATTCAGCTTCGCCCGCGCCTCGGCGAGCGCCGCGATATCCTGGGAGAGGCCCTGCTCCTGGGCGCGGCTCGATTGCAGCTTATGCGAGGTCTCGTTGAGTTTCTTCTGTGCCTCCTCGCGGGAAAGGTCGTCCTCCGCCGCAACAGACAATGGGAAAGTGCTCAGCAGCCCCAGGAGGAGAAACCCGGTTGTGGCGAACCGGAATATCGGCTCAGGGGACCGATGGATTGGCGCCATCCTTCGTAACCAGCGTGCTCTTCCCCCGTCCCGTCTCTTGCCCGCCGGCTTGAAGAGTTGGAACTCGAGCGAGCTGGAACGGAAGCGGAGCGATGAGGCAGAATCAAGGCGAACATGCTGAAACAAACCTTAACCTTTCCCTCCACGCTGACAGCTGAGGTCAGGCGCGGTGATAGGGATGGCCGGCGAGAATGGTCGCTGCACGATAGAGCTGCTCGGCGAGTACGATGCGGGCGAGCCCATGCGGCAGAGTGAGGGGGCCAAGCGACAGCTTCAGATCGGCGCGGGCGAGCACCTCAGGCGCCAAGCCCTCGGCGCCGCCGACGAGAAAAGCGACGCCGGGGGCGCCGCGGTCGCGAAACCCGCTGATGGCTTTGGCGAACTCGGCGCTGCCGAGAAGATCGCCCTCACGGTCGAGGCATACCAATTTATGCGAGGGAGGCACCTTGCCGAGCATGACCATGGCTTCGGCGGCGGTGCGCGCGGCTGGCGTGGGACCCCGCGACTCGGGGACCTCGATCACCGTCACCGGCGCAAGCCCGAGCTTGTTGCCGGCCATCTCGGCGCGGCCGAGATAATGCCTGAACAGATCACGTTCGGGGCCTTGCTTCAGCCTGCCCACGGCAGCAATGAGGAGCCGCATGGCGCGACCTTGTAAGGCCTAGGCCCCCTGGAACGCTGGCGGCGGATCAGACCACCATGCGCTCCATCGGGCGGTCGGCGGACCACATCTTCTCCAGATTATAGAACTCCCGCACCTCTGGACGGAAAATGTGGACGATGACGTCGCCGGCATCGATCAGCACCCAGTCGCAATGGGGAAGGCCTTCGACGCGGGCGCGTCCGAAGCCTTCGTCCTTGAGCTTCCTGATAAGGTGGTCGGCAACGGCGCCGACATGCCGTTGCGAGCGCCCCGAGGCTACGACCATCTGGTCGCCGATCGAGGTCTTGCCCTTGATGTCGATGCATACGACGCCCTCGGCCTTGGCATCGTCGAGTGTGTCGAGCACGACGTTGAGCAAACGCTTCGGGTTTGCGCGAAATGACGCAAAGCCGGAGGGAGGCGTACCCTTATGGGCACCCTCTCTTGGTGAGCGCATGTTTTGGTGGATGTCCTTCTGTCATTGCTCCTGCGGAAGCGGCTGCTTGAGCCTCGCTTCGGCTAAACGCCAGAGCCCGGCATTCGGTGCCGCTTCGAACCGAACATAGTCTGCGTCGCGGCAAAATTTCAATAGCTAGTATTGTCACGCTTTCTTCTTACTTTTCTTTGTGGCTTTGGCGTCGCGCTTTGCCTGCTTCGCGTCCTTCTTAACGCGACGCTTGGCGGCCTTCAGAGCCTTCTTCACCTCTTTCTTGGCCGCTTTGGTAGCCTTGCGCGGTGTGACGCAGACGGCCGTCGACCCCTTGGCGCCGCGGAGCCGCGTCGACGAGAGGCTCGACAGCGGGATCGTGAGCAAAGTCCAGCCCGGCGGCTCCATGCCGGCAAGCCCGCGCGCATCGGTTTCATCGAGCGCGGCGAAGGCAAATCGCTGCGCGGCCCTGCTCGCCCGCGCCTTCAGCCGGTAGCCTGGGCGGTCGAGCACGGCAATCGGCACGAGGCCAAAAATCCTTTCCCATTTCCGCCAGCGATGAAACGAGGCGAGATTGTCGGCGCCCATCAGCCACACGAAATCGACGGAGGGATAGCGCCGTTTGAGGAAGCTGATGGTGTCGACGGTGTAGGCGCTAGGGCGGGCCGCCTCGAAGCCGGTGACGACGATCTTTGGATGGCGGGCAACGGCACGCGCGGCGGTAATGCGTGCTTCAAGGTGGGGGGCATTGCCCGCGTCTTTGAGAGGATTGCCTGGGCTCACCAGCCACCACACCTGATCGAGCCCAAGCCGCTTTAGAGCCGCGAGACTGATCTGGCGGTGCGCGGCGTGCGGCGGATTGAACGAGCCGCCGAGGAGCCCGATGCGCATGTTCGGTGCCGCCATCGGCACTCGCATGTTGCGGGCGAAGCTCTTCTTCACCCCGACCCTCTCCCCTTTGGGTAAAAGGTCGGGGTGAGGGGGCTTTTCCTTCGACGCCATCTCCCCCTCACCCGAGCACTACGTGCTCGACCTCTCCCCAAAGGGTAGAGGTGAAATGCTTCATGCGCTGTAAGGCAGTGTTCAAAGCCTGATCTGGCCTGAGCCGTGCACGACATATTTAAAGGTCGTGAGCTGCTCGAGCCCCACCGGCCCGCGAGCATGCAAGCGGCCAGTGGCGATGCCGATCTCGGCGCCCATGCCGAACTGCCCACCATCGGCAAATTGCGTCGAGGCATTGTGCAGCACGATGGCGCTATCCACGCGAGCGAGGAACTTCTCGGCCGACGCCTTGTCCTCGGTGATGATGGCCTCGGTGTGCTGCGAACCGTAGCCGCCGATATGGTCGATGGCTTCGTCGAGCCCGTCGACCACCTTCACGGCAATGATGGCATCGAGATACTCCTTCGCCCAATCGTCCTCGGCCGCCGGCTTGACGCGCGCATCGGCTTTTTGCGTGTCGGCGTCGCCCCTCACCTCGCAGCCAGCCTCGATCAGCATCTTGACCAGAGGCGCAAGATGGGTCGGCGCCGCGGCGCGATCGATGAGCAAAGTCTCCGCCGCGCCGCACACGCCGGTCCGCCGCATCTTGGCGTTGAGCACGATGGTCTTGGCCATGGCGGCGTCCGCCGGCTGATGCACATAGATATGGCAGACGCCTTCGAGATGCGCGAACACCGGCACGCGCGCCTCTTCCTGTACGCGCGCGACCAGGCTCTTGCCGCCGCGCGGCACAATCACGTCGATGGCGCCGCCAAGACCCGCGAGCATGAACCCAACCGCTTGGCGGTCAACGGTCGGCACGAGTTGGATCGCTGCTTCGGGCAGCCCCGCCTCGGCGAGACCTTCGGTCAGCGCGTTGCAGATCACGAGCGAGGTGAGAAAGCTCTCGGAGCCTGAGCGCAGGATCACTGCGTTGCCTGACTTGAGGCAAAGCCCTCCGGCATCTGCCGTCACGTTCGGCCTCGACTCATAGATGATGCCGATCACCCCGAGCGGCACGCGCACGCGCGAGATCTTGAGGCCGTTCGG
>DATFVP010000053.1:0-6448 GCA_035260285.1 Methyloceanibacter sp. | reverse complement strand
GCGATCTCGGTCAGGCGCGCCTCGGTATAGCGGTCTGCGGCGGGGTTATCGCCGTCGATATTGCCGAAATTGCCCTGGCCGTCGATCAGCGGATAGCGCACAGCGAAATCCTGGGCGAGGCGCGCCAAAGCATCGTAGATCGCCTGGTTGCCGTGCGGATGAAAGTTACCCATGGTGTCGCCGACGATCTTGGCGCATTTACGGAATTCGCCTTGCGGCTCGAGTCTGAGCTGGCGCATGGCGTAGAGCAAGCGGCGATGCACCGGCTTCAAGCCGTCACGCACGTCGGGGAGCGCCCGGTGCATGATGGTGGAGAGCGCGTAGGCGAGGTAGCGCTCTTCCAGAGCCTCGCGCAGATTCACGGGCTCGATCGGGCCCGACGAATCAGGCGGCGGTGGTCTTTTTCCCATGGTTGCGCTTACCGCATCGAGAGAGCCGGCTCAAGAGAAGCGCTCCACTTACACCTTGTCATCGCCCGGCTTGACCGGCGAGCCAGTAACCCCCGAGGCCTGTAGTTACTGGATGCCCGCCTTCGCGGGCATGACGCCCTGCTGGTTGCGCGCCAATAGACCGATCATGCGCTCACGCGCTGCCGGCAAAGCAAGGCCCTGGGGGCTAAGCACGTCGCGCTCGAGGAAGTGGCCGGTGAGGGCGAAGCCGGCGAGAATATCGGCCGGTGATTGTGCCGGGCCATCTTCCAGCAGAAAGCTGGGCAGCTTCAGCAGCCGGTCGCAATAAGGCTGGCCAGCATCGCGCGACACCGCCCTCCCCGATTTGGGCGAGACATAGACAAGGTCGGCGTCAGTGCCGGTGGCGGCGCATTCGCTCAAATCGAGGCCGAAGCCAAGATCCTGGAGCAGCATTATCTCCCAGCGCACGAGCAGCGCCGGCCACAGGCTCGCATCGTCAAGTGCAGCCAGCACCTCGAGCGCCCCATGATAAAGCTGCGGGTGCGGGTCGCGCTCAGGCAGAAGCTTTGCCAGGCCGGTGAGCGAGCCTATTGCCGCGAGTGCCGCCTGATCGTCGAGAACCCGCGCCGCGTGAGGATCGAGAAGCTCGACATTGAACGCGCCGAGATGGTCGGCGAGCCGCGCCCGCCAGGTCACGCTCAAGCGATTGCCGAGTTGCATGAGCGGCCGCATCTTGCGCGACCGCCCTCCCCGCACGAGGCCGAGGTGGCGTCCGTGCCGCGCGGTGAGCAGCTCGGCTATGGTATTCGCCTCGCCGAGAGGCTTGGCCGAGATGAGGATGCCCTCGTCGCTGAAGTCCATGGCTTTGACTATCGGAGCAGCTGCCACACGTCATACCAGCGAAAGCCGGTATCCAGTTTTTTGTTTGCGCTTCGCGTGTTGAATTCCGGCTTGCGCCGGAATGACGCTCCGAACGGAGAGTATCACACCCAAAAGAATTAGGCCCGACTCTGTGCCGGGCCTATTTCGCTTCCGAAGCTGCCGACGATGCTACTAGCCGCCGCCGGCGGACGGCGGTACGGCGGCACCTGGAGAGGTTGGCTCCTGGGAAGAGGTGCCGGCCGAATTGGGCATTGTTTGTGTCGCGCCCTCAGGCATGGTCGGGCTCAGCTCAGGCAAACTGCCGAGCGAACGGCCGGTGCTCTGCTCAGGCGTCGACGGCGGCAAGCCTTGAGGGGTTGTCATGGTGTCGGCGGCCATGGCGGAGGTCGCAATAAGCATCAATCCGCCGGCCATCAAGCTTATGGAGTGAAGTTTCATGTGGTCCTCCTTCTGCTCATCGACCAAGGAGGGCCAACGTCCTCACGCCGCCAGCGTTCCCTCTCCGCGACCGACGGTTTCAGGCGTCCTTCAGGTAGTCGAGGCCCATCTCGCGGTAGCGCTCGGGTTCCTCGTCCCAGCGCTCGCGCACCTTGACGAACAGAAAGAGATGCACGGCTGCGCCGATCATCTCGCCGATCTCCTTGCGCGCCGCCATGGAGATTTCCTTGATGGTTGCGCCGGATGCGCCAAGTACGATTTTCTTCTGGCTGTCGCGCATGATATAGATTGTCTGCTCGATGCGCACGCTGCCGTCCGCGAGCTCCTTCCAGGCCTCGGTCTCAACCGTCAGGCAGTAGGGAAGCTCGTCATGCAGGCGCAGGAAGAGCTTTTCCCGCGTTATCTCGGCGGCGGCCTGGCGGAGCGGCGCATCGGTGAGCTGGTCTTCGGGATAGAGCCAGGGGCCCGGCGGCACGACCTCCGCGAGATAGGCCTTCAGGTCGGAAACGCCGTCACCGTTCAGCGCCGAGATCATGAAGGTGCGCGCGAAGGCGTGGCGGGTGGAGAGAGCGGCGGTGAGGTGGAGAAGCTCTGGCCGCGCCACGAGGTCGATCTTGTTGAGCACGGCGATGACGGGGCGGTCGATGGTGGGGAGCGTCTCGAATACGGGGTCGAGCCAGGCGTCGAGCCCGCATGCCGTGAGAGCGCGCTCGGCGTCGATCACCAGCACCACGAGATCGGCTTCAGCAGCGCGGCTCCAGGCAGCTCCGGACATGGCGCGGTCGAGCCGGCGCTTGGGCTGAAAGATGCCTGGGGTATCGACCAGGATGATCTGGCTCCTGCCCTGAAGTGCGATGCCGAGCACCGGCCCTCGCGTCGTCTGCGCCTTTTGAGTGACGATGGCGACCTTGGCGCCGACCAGCGCGTTGATCAGCGTGGACTTGCCGCTGTTCGGAGCGCCGATCAGCGCCACGAAGCCGCATCGCTGATTGTGGTTGCTGTCAGTTTCGGTCATGGGCGGGAGCCTGCCAGACCCCTTCGCGCAGCAGCATGGCGAGAGCGGCAGCCTGCTCGGCCGCGCGCTTGTTGGCGCCGTGGCCGCGTTCAGGTGCCACGCCGTCGATCTGCACCTCGGCGGTGAAGCGCGGCGCGTGGTCGGGCCCTTCGCGAGCGATTTCAATGTAGCGCGGCAGAGACAAACGCCGTCCTTGTGCCCATTCCTGCAGGACCGACTTCGCGTCAGGGACCGCGAAGCCGTAGCCGCTCAGCTCCGTGGCCCAAAAGCGATGGACGATGTCGCGCGCCGCCGCGTAGCCTCCGTCGATAAAGATGGCGCCGAGCACCGCCTCGCAAGCATTGGCGAGGATCGTCTTCTTGCCGCGGCCGCCGCTGTCGGCCTCGCCTCCGCTCATCAGGATGAGCTTGCCGAGCTCCCAGTCTTGCGCGATCTCGGAGCAGGTCTCGGCGCGCACCAGCTGATTGTAGCGCCGCGCAAGCTCCCCTTCGCTCGCCTCGGGAAAGCTTGCGGTCAGGAGCTCGGCAATGGCGAGCCCGAGAACGCGGTCGCCCAGGAATTCGAGCCGCTCATTGTCCTCGTTCGGCTTGAGCGAAGGGCGTGCGCTCGCATGCGTGAGCGCAAGCTCGATCAGCGAGCGGCTCTTGAAAGCATAACCCAGTCGTTCGAAGAGCTGTGTGAGGGCCGTATCGCGCCGATCGGGCACGGCTCAACGCACCGTTTCCAGAATGCGCGACCAGCGGACGTCGGTCGGCCATTTCCAGATCTGCCAAAAGCTCGCATCCTCATCGATGGAGAAGAAGATGATCTGGGCGCGGCCGACCACATTCTCGAAGGGCACGTAGCCGACCTCTGAAAGGAAGCGGCTGTCGGTCGAATTGTCCCGGTTGTCTCCCATCATGAAGAAATGGCCTTCGGGGACCTTGTACACCTCGGTGTTATCGCCGATGCCCTCGTTGATGAGGTCGAGCACGGGATAGGTCACCCCGTTCGGCAGGGTCTCCATGTAGCGGGCCATATGCCGTTCGCGGCCCGCGGGATCGCGCATGACGAAATCGTCGACGCGCTCCTTCTTCACCGCCTCGCCGTTGATATGCAGCACGCCGTGAATCATCTGGATCTCGTCGCCAGGGAGGCCAATCACGCGCTTGATGTAGTCGGTCTCGTTGTCGCGGGGTAGCTTGAACACCACCACGTCGCCGCGGTTAGGCTTCTTCGCCCAGATGCGCCCGGAGAACAGATTGGGCCCGAACGGGAAGGAATAGCGGCTGTAGCCGTAGCTGTATTTCGACACGAACAGATAGTCGCCGACGAGGAGCGTCGGGATCATGGAGCCCGACGGGATGTTGAAGGGCTGGAACAGGAATATCCGCACCAGAAGCGCAAGGATGAGCGCGTGGATGACCACGCGGATGGTGTCTTTCACCCCGCTCTTCTCTTGCGTCTCTTCGGCCTCAACGCTCATGCGGAAGCTCTCCTCTGCATGCTGATCGATGCGGGGACCCGTCCGCGGCCCCTATAGCCCGTCCCACCTTGGGAGGCAAATGGCTCAATCGCGCATGGGGACGCGATAGGCCGAGATGATGACGATGGCCTGAGCCATGGGAAAGTCGTCGGTGATGGTGAGGTCGATGCGCACTTCGTGCCCCTCGGGCGTGAGGTCGGCAAGGGCTTGGAGCGCTCCGCCGGTGAGCTCGAGCGTTGGCCGGCCGGAGGGCAGATTGACCACGCCCATGTCGCGCCAGAACACCCCTTGGCGGAAGCCGGTGCCAAGCGCCTTCGCGCAAGCCTCCTTGGCGGCAAAGCGCTTGGCGTAGGAAGCGGCGCGGCCGGCGCGGCCGTCGGACTTCCGCCGCTCGATGTCGGTAAACACGCGGGAAAGAAAACGGTCGCCGTAGCGCTCGATGGTACGCTCCACGCGCCTGATATCGATGATGTCGTTGCCGAGCCCGAGGATCATCATGCTCCACCGCTTAGGGTCGCTGCCGTGTCGCTTTGCCGCAACATGGCGCGGGCGCCGTCCATGCTCGCGCGCATGCGGCGCACGCTTTCGTCAAGCCCGACAAAAATCGCCTCTCCTATCAAATAGTGGCCGATATTGAGCTCGACGATCTGCGGAAGGCCCGAAATGGTCGCCGCGGTCGAATAATCGAGCCCATGACCCGCGTGCACTTCAAGGCCAAGCTCGTGCGCCGCGCTGGCGCCAGCGATGATGCGCTCCCACTCCGCATCCGCCGCGCGCGCGCGCCCTTCGGCAAGCGCATCGCACCAAGGGCCGACATGAATCTCGATGGCCGGCGCGCCGATGCGCGCAGCAGCTTTGATCTCTCGAAGCTCAGGCGCAATGAATAGTGAGACTTGAATGCCGGCGTCGCCGAGCTTCGCGACATAAGGAGCGAGCAGGTTGGCTTGGCCAGCCACGTCGAGGCCGCCTTCGGTGGTGCGTTCGGTACGCTTCTCCGGAACCAGACAAGACGTCTGCGGCCTGGTCTTAAGCGCGATTGCCAGCATCTCAGGCGTCGCCGCCATTTCCATGTTGAGGGGCACGGTCAGGTTTGCCACAAGCCGGGCGATGTCGTCGTCGGTGATGTGCCGCCGATCCTCGCGAAGATGCGCAGTGATGTTGTCGGCTCCCGCCTCGATCGCGACCACAGCCGCCCGCAACGGATCGGGATGGTTTCCTCCCCGCGCGTTGCGGAGCGTTGCCACGTGATCGATGTTGATGCCGAGGCGGATGGGAAGTGGCTTGGTCATGGCGCCGCTCACCTTGTGCCGACCACGGCGCGGCGCTGACGCAAGTGAAGCTCGCGGCGGCGGCGGTGCTGGTACGCCTCCACCATGGGTCTCACCAGGAAATAGCAGGCGGTCGCCACAGCAACGCCCACCGGCACGCAGCCGAGCGACATCGGCTTCAGGATCGGCCACAGATGATCGAAGGAGGACTGAAAGATACCATGCGACAAGTCGATCGACTTTTTCGTCGCTTTGCCTCCGAGCAGCACGTTGCCGACTTCATAGCTTGCGTACCACAGGAAGGGATAGGTCAGCGGATTGCCGAAGAAGGTGCCGAGAATCGAGGCGACAATGCTGCCGCCGATGATCCAGGCAAGCAATGCGGCCATGACCATATGCGTGCCGATGTAGGGAGTGACTGCTGCGAAAGCGCCGGCGGCGAAACCAAGCGCAATGGCATGCGGGGTGGCGCTGAGCCGTCGCAGCCGATAGACGACGTACCGCCCCGACCGGCTCCAGCTGCGGCGCGGCCAAAGATGAACCCGCACACGTTCCAGCAGGCTCTCGGTTTGACGACGCTTGAACAGCATCAATACCTCTTGGGCCAAGTTTCGGCTGGAAGAAAGCCCTGCTAAAGGCCGTCCCTTAATTTAGGGTCAGTTCCTCTGTTCGCCATCGGCTCAAGGCCAGCCCGCGACGCCGCCTCCTGCCGCTCTAACCGCTGACCCGCACTGCGGAAGAGACAACATCCTTGGCGCGCAATCCGGCAAGAATCTCGTTCAAATGCGTGAGATCCCACACTTCGAGATCGATGATCATCTCCGCATAGTCCGGAACCTGCTTCATGATCTTGATATTGTCGATATTGCCGTCGGCCTCGCCGATCACGGCGGCTACTTGGGCGAGGCTGCCCGGCTCGTTGAGCGCGGTGACGGCAATCTTGGCCGGGAAGCGTTGTGCATTGTCCTCG
>DATFVP010000052.1:0-7368 GCA_035260285.1 Methyloceanibacter sp. | reverse complement strand
GTCATGATCCGCTACGCATTGACCTGCGAACAAGGACATGGGTTCGAGGCCTGGTTCGGCTCGGCCGACACCTATGACGAGCAGGCTGAAGCGCACGCGATCCTCTGCCCCGCTTGCGGCAGCGCGCAGGTGAACAAGGCGCCGATGGCGCCCTACGTGGCGAAGCGGCGCGAAGAGAGACCCACGCCGGCGCCGGCGGAGCAACCGAGGTCCTATGCCATGCTGCGCAAGCTCCGCGCCGAGCTCACCGCCAACTCAGACTATGTCGGGCCGAAATTCCCCGAGGAGGCTCGCAAGATCCATTTCGACGAGGAGCCGAGCCGTGCCATTCATGGCGAGGCTACGCCCCAGGAAGTGCAGGAGCTTGACGAGGAGGGCGTGCCGATCTTTCCCCTGCCGCGCCTGCCGGAGGACCGGAATTGAGTATTTGCACCCGCCAAATGCAGAAAAATTGCGGCTCCCGGTAAACTTATCGTTGGCTTGGCCCTGGTACAGCCGTGATGGTTTACTATCTTGGGGATTGCGGAGCGTTGGTGTCGCGCAAAACCAGGGGAAATCATGCGCCTGTCAAATCTACTCAGACGACGTCCCAAGTACAGCTTCACGCTGGTCATCCTCCCAATTTTGGCCTTCACGCTCGCATCGCCTGCGGGCGCCGAGCCAGCCTCAAATCCCCCGAGCGCGGAGTATGACGGCAATCCTCCGAGTGCGCAGAATGGCGTCAATCCCCCGGCCGCGCAAAACGGCGGCAATCCGCCAAGCGCGGAGACCAAACCCAACGACGCGGCCGAGCAGGCTGCGCCCGCTCAGCCAAAGCCCGGTTCTGCCCCCGCGCAGCCCAAATCGGTAGCCACGCCACGGGACGGTGAATCAGCCGGGAACGGTTCCCAGATCCTGATCAATATCGACAAGTCCCGGCAGGAGATGACGGTGTTTGTCGACGGTATCGAAAAATACACCTGGCCGGTCTCGACCGGAAAGCGCGGCTATTCCACGCCCTCGGGAACATACACCGCGAGTTCGATGAACGAGATCTGGTACAGCAAGCAGTGGGACAACGCGCCCATGCCGCATGCCATCTTTTATATGAAGGACGGCCATGCCATACACGGTACCCTTGAGGAGAGAAACCTCGGCAAGCCCGCCTCCCACGGTTGCGTGCGCATCTCCCGTGCCAACGCCATCGCGCTCTATGCTCTTGTCAAGGAGACGGGTCTCAAGAATACGCAAGTCGTCCTCTCCGGGACGACGCCGGGCGGCGAAGCACAAGTGGCTACTCAACCCGCCTATCCGCGCTATGGGGAAGGATATGGCGCGCCCTGGTTTGGGCCAGGACCTAGTTACGATCCGCGCTTCGATCGGCCGAGACGGGGCCTGTTCGGCGGATGGTTCCGGCAGCAGCCCTATGGCGGTCCCCAGGGCTATTACCGGCCCCCGCGAGGCTATTACCGGGGCTACTAGAACCGCCGCGCGCGCGGCGGCGAACCCGCTACCTGACCAGCGGTCCTGCGGCCTCCTTCCAGGCCTGAATGCCGCCATGGATGTGGCGGGAGCGCTCGAGGCCTGCCGCTTGCGCCGCCTGCACCGCCATGGCCGAGCGCAAGCCGAAGGAGCAATAGAAGATCAGGCGCTTGCCTGAAGAGCGCGCGAGCTGCTGCAACAGACCGTCAGCCTGAAGACTCTCCCGCACATTTGGATAGGCTACGTGCAGCGAGCCTGGGATGACGCCGTCGCGCTTGCGCTCCTGCGTCTCGCGCAAGTCGATCAAGGCAACATCCTGATCGGCCAGCGCGGCCTTGGCATCCTCGGCGGTCAGAGCCCACCCGCGATCGGCGACGATCTGCTGCGCGAGCCCGATGCGCATATTGGCGGGGACGGCAACGTCCATCATCTTGGGGTTCGGCAGGTGGAGATTGTTCATCAGCTCCACATAGTCGTCGACGGACTTGACCTGGAGGCGAGGGTTGAAGGCGAGTTCCTCGCCGATGGTGCTCACCGTGTCGCCCTTATAGTCGTGCGCGGGGTAGACAAGTGTCTCGTCAGGCAGCTTTAGCAGGCGGCCGAACAGCGACTCGTATTGGGCGCGCGGATCGCCGTTCTGGAAGTCGGTGCGTCCGGTGCCGCGGATCAAGAGCGTATCGCCGGTGAACACGCGGTCAGGCATAAGATAGCTGTAGGAATCGTCGGTGTGGCCCGGCGTATAGGCGACGTCGAGGCTGAGGCCCTCGATGCCGACGCGGTCGCCATCGGTGACGCGGATCGAGACGATTTCGGCCTTGGTCTGCTCACCCATGACGGTGATGCATTGGGTGCGCTCGCGGAGCGCGTCGAGCCCGGTGATGTGGTCGGCATGGAGATGGGTGTCGATGGCCTTCACGAGGCGCAGGTCGAGCTCGCGCAGGAGCTGTATGTAGCGGTCGACGCGCTCGAGCACCGGATCAATGATCAGCGCCTCGCCGCCACGGCGGCTCGCGAGCAGGTAGGTGTAGGTGCTCGAGGTCTGGTCGAAGAGCTGGCGGAAGATCATGGCGTCGTCTCGTGCGTTACCGCCGCATTGCGGTAGCAAAATAATTCACATCTGTGTCGGTTCCCAGGCGCCATTCGTCGGAGAACGGATCGTAGATCACGCCCTCGGTGCCGGTCATGGCAAGTCCCGCGGCGGATAGCGCCGCGGCAAGCTCTGCGGGCGTTACGAAGCGCTGCCATTGATGGGTGCCGACGGGGAGCCAGCGCAGGATGTATTCGGCGCCGACAATGGCGAGCGCGAAGGATTTCAGCGTGCGATTCAGCGTGGAGAGGATCATGAGGCCTCCAGGCTTCACCAGCGGCGCCACGCCCATGAGGAAAGCGGCTACGTCGGGCACATGCTCAATCACTTCGAGCAGCAGTACGGCGTCGTAGCCTTGCCCGCGGGAGGCAAGCTCCTCGGCAGTCGACCCCTCATAGGCGATATCGAGGCCTCCGCCCGCGGCATGGGCCTTTGCCGCAGCGATGTTCTCCGCCGCAGGATCGATGCCGGTGACGTTAGCCCCGAGCCGCGCCATAGGCTCGCACACGAGGCCGCCGCCGCAACCGATGTCGAGGATGCTCAAGCCGGAAAGGCTCGCTGGCCCCTTCGCGTCGCGGCCGAACCTCCGGCAGAGCTGGTCGCGGATATAGGTCAGCCTGGCCGGATTGATGCGGTGGAGCTGGCGAAAGGGCCCGCGCTCATCCCACCACTCTCCGGCAAGCCGCGCAAAGCGGGCGACCTCCTCGCGGTCGATCGTCCGCGTTCGGGGGTGGGGGGCCTGGGCCATGGGGCATTGACCGTGCCCCTTAACACGCTGTCAAGAATGACGAGAGAGGGTGGGGCGAGGTTGCGGGCCAAGCCGCCAGTCAGTATGTAGAACCGCTTTCTGGCCGGCCCTGGGGCCGGCCATGCTGTTGCTGTGGGCCGGCCGTTTCAATGGCGGTCGCGGGCCTTGGAGAGGCGAGTGTCCCTTTTGGTGCTCAAATTTGGCGGAACGTCCGTCGCCGACGTCGAACGCATCCGCAACGTCGCCGCGCACGTGAAGCGCGAGGTCGACGCAGGGCACGCTTGCGCCGTGGTGGTCTCGGCCATGGCCGGCCAGACCAATCAGCTGGTGGCCTGGGTCGAGGACGCTTGGGGCTTCAAGCAGAAGAACGGCAACCAGGTCTCGGCCATGTACGATGCGCGCGAATATGACGCGGTTGTGGCCTCAGGCGAGCAAGTGACCTCCGGGCTGCTCGCCATCGTGCTCCAGTCGGTCGGGGTCAAAGCGCGGTCCTGGCAGGGCTGGCAGATCCCGCTCACCACCGACGCCGCCCACCGTGCCGCCCGCATCACCGGCGTCGCCGCCGACGTGCTGAAAGCGCGGATGTTGGACGGCGAAGTGGCGGTGGTGGCTGGCTTCCAGGGCATCGGCCCCGAGAACCGCATCTCGACCTTGGGCCGCGGCGGCTCGGATACCAGCGCCGTGGCGTTGGCTGCGGCGCTCGATGCCGATCGCTGCGACATCTATACCGACGTTGACGGCGTCTACACCACCGACCCCAGAATTGTGCCGAAAGCCCATAGGCTTGACAGAATCTCCTATGAAGAGATGTTGGAAATGGCCTCGCAGGGCGCCAAGGTGCTGCAAACCCGCTCGGTGGAGCTTGCCATGCAGCGTGGCGTGAGGGTGCTGGTTCGCTCGAGCTTCGAGCCGCCACATCTGAACGGCGCCAAGGCTGCCGAGGCCTGTGGAACGCTCGTTTGTCATGAGGATGAGATCGTGGAGCAAAATGTCGTCAGCGGAATCGCCTACGCGCGGGACGAGGCCAAGGTGACGCTGCTCAAGATCGCCGACAAGCCGGGCGTGGCGGCGCAGGTATTCTGCCCGCTCGCCGAGGCCCACATCAATGTCGACATGATCGTGCAGAACGTCTCGGAGGACGGCTTCACCGATCTCACCTTCACGGTGCAGAGCGCCGATTTCGACCGCGCCATCGAGGTGCTGAGGATGTCGCGGGACGCCATCGGCTATGCCGATTTGCGCGGCTCCTCCGATGTGGCCAAGGTATCGGCCATCGGGGTCGGCATGCGCAGCCACGCCGGCGTTGCCTCGCAAATGTTCAGCGCTTTGGCCGAAAAAGGCATCAATATCGAGGCAATTTCCACCTCGGAGATCAAAATCAGCGTATTGATTGATGCGGCCTACGCCGAGCTTGCGGTGCGGACCTTGCATTCGCTGTTCGGACTGGACAGCCGCTAGACTGACAGCGCGGCCACCTCAAGCCTTTCGCCAGCTCAGGTTCGCCGCTTAAGCCGCCGGCGAGGACTCGACTTCATGCCAATTTCAGTTGGCGCCCCGAGATTGCTGCTCCGCCGCTTGCGCGAGGTCATGGCCGAGCGCGAGAGCGCGCAGGCGCGTCTCGACAAGGTCGTGGTGCTGATCGCCTCCAACATGGTGGCCGAGGTGTGCTCGCTTTATCTACGCCGCCGCGACTCTTCCCTCGAGCTGTTCGCCACCGAAGGCTTGAATCCCGAAGCCGTGCACAACACCCATCTGAAAGCCGGCGAGGGCCTTGTCGGCCTGATCGCCGAGCACGGCGAGCCGATGCAATTTGCCGACGCCCAGACCCACCCCGCCTTTTCCTACCGGCCTGAGACCGGAGAAGAGGTCTACCACTCGTTCCTCGGCGTGCCGATCTTGCGCGCAGGCCACACCATCGGTGTGCTGACGGTGCAGAACCGCACCCAGCGCCACTACAGCGACGAGGAGGTGGAGGCGCTGCAGACCACCGCCATGGTGATCGCCGAGATGATCGCTTCCGGCGGTCTCGCGGTGAGCGAGGAGGGCGGTCAGGAGGCGCGCCGCGATCAGAGCGCCCGCTTCACCGGCACCACCATCTCCGAAGGCGTGGCGCTCGGCCATGTGGTGCTGCACGAGCCGCGCATCGTGGTCACCAAGCTCATCGCCGAGGATGTCGAGCTTGAGCGCCGGAGGCTGGCCCAGGCCATCGAAGAACTCACCGGCATGATCGACGGCATGCTCGAGCGCGGCGATCTGCAGCGCGCCGGCGAGCACCGCGAGGTGCTCGAGGCCTTCCGCATGTTCGCCCACGACCGCGGCTGGCGCCGCCGCCTCGATGAGGCTCTGCTCACCGGCCTTACCGCGGAAGCCGCGGTGCAGCGCGTGCGCAACGACACCCGCGCCCGCATGCTGCGGCAGATCGATCCTTACGCCCGGGAGCGTCTGCACGACATCGACGACCTCTCTAACCGGCTCTTGCGCGTGCTGGCCGGAGGTGTCGGCACAGCGGCCGCCGGCAACCTGCCGCAAGACACGATCCTGATCGCCCGCACCATGGGCCCCGCCGAGCTGCTCGATTACGACCGGCAGCGCCTACGTGGTCTCGTGCTCGAGGAAGGCGGTTCTGCCAGCCACGTCGCCATCGTGGCTCGCGCCCTCGGTATTGCCGCCATCAGCCAGGCCAAGGGCGTGCTCGATGCGGTCGAGCCGGGGGATGCGGCGATCGTCGATGCAGAGGGCAGTGAGTTGCATGTGCGGCCGACGCCTGAGGTGGTATCGGCCTATGCCGACAAGGTCCGTTTCCGGGCGAGGAGGCAGGCCCAATACGCGGCCCTGCGCAACGTACCTGCGGTGACGCTCGACGGCGAACGGGTGTCGCTCAACATCAATGCCGGCCTCGTGTTCGACCTTCCGCATCTCGATCAGTCTGGCGCCGACGGCATCGGCCTGTTCCGCACCGAGCTGCAATTCATGATCGCCTCGACCTTCCCGCGGCTCGAGCAGCAGACCCGCATCTACAAGGCGATCCTCGATGCCGCGGGGGAGCGCCCGGTCACGTTTCGCTCGCTCGATGTCGGCGGCGACAAGGTGCTGCCCTACTTCCGCGTGAGCAAGGAGGAGAACCCAGCGCTTGGCTGGCGTGCCATCCGCATGGCGCTCGACCGGCCTGCTTTGTTCCGCACGCAAGTTCGGGCGCTGCTCAGAGCTGCGCATGGGCGGGAACTCAGGGTCATGCTGCCGATGATCGGCGATGTGGCCGAGCTCACGGCCGCGCGCGCCCTGATCAACCGCGAGGTCACCATCCTCAAGCGCCATGGGCGGCCTGAGCCGAAGAGGCTGCTGGTCGGCGCCATGATCGAGGTTCCGGCGCTTCTTTATCAGCTCGATCGCGTGCTGCCGCTTGCCGACTTTGCCTCGGTCGGCTCGAACGATCTGATGCAGTTCCTGTTCGCCACCGACCGCGGCAATATGCTCGTGGCGGACCGTTTCGACGCGCTCAACCCTGCCGCGCTCACCGCGCTCCGTGTCATCGTCGAGGCCGCGGCGCGGCGCAATGTGCCGCTCAATCTGTGCGGCGAGATGGCCGGCAAGCCGATCGAAGCCATGGCGCTGATCGGCCTTGGTTTCCGCTCCATCTCAATGGCGCCGGCCTCGGTTGGTCCGGTGAAAGCCATGGTGCTATCGCTCGATGCGACCGATTTGTGGGTCCGGCTCCAGGAGTTGCTGACCTGCAAATCCACATCCTTGCGTGAGGAGTTGAAGAGTTACGCTGCCGAGAAAGGTGTGCAGATTTGACGAGTGACGACGAGGAACGGCCATTTGCCGCCCGCGCGGAGGCTTGCAAAGCGTGGGCCGATAGGCTTGTGTGTGGCGAGAGTCGCAGGTCACAGAGTGGCAACTTCACCGCGCCCGACGCCGGGAAGCTTGCCTCCGGACGGTGGACCCGGAGGCCGCCTGCATATTCACGGGATTACGGAAATGCCAGCCGGCTATGACGCTGAGGTGGCGGAGTTATTCAGGGATCTTCGCTCGGCGAGCGGACTGTCTGAAGCAGATCTCGCGGCCCAGCTTG
>DATFVP010000051.1:0-3570 GCA_035260285.1 Methyloceanibacter sp. | reverse complement strand
TTGTTGGGCATTTCGTCCCCACGGTGTTGCCATTTTGGCATGTCAATTAACGTCTGTTTCGGGCATTCCTGCTTAGATTGGAACGACCGAATCAAGGCCGGCCGGAGAGGCCGGCGCGGAGGTCTCGGCATGCAGAATAGGCTGATCCTGACGCTGTGGCTGGTTGGTGCCGTGCTCTATGCCGGCAGCACCGTATTTCTTGCCCATGCCGTGCTCGGCGGCGGCTCAAGCGCCCCCGACAAGGCCAAGGCCGCAACAGTCGCCGCGGCGAGCGACGCGAAGTGCCAAAAGGACAGAGTCGCATCGGCCGGCGCCAAGCCTGCGGCCGAGCCGCAGAAGACCGCCGCCATTGAGCCGAAAAAGCCTGAGGCTCCCCAGAACCCGGCGAAGCCTTCGGCTCCCGAGAGCGCCACCAGCGATTCCACAGCGCTCAATCCTGCACCGAATTCCGAGCAGCGTTCGGCCGAAACAGATGACCCGTCCGAAGGCCAGCCGGAGCCCGACACGTCCTCGCCCGACACCGAACCGATCCCTGACGGCGTGCAGCAGCAGGAGGCCCTGGGTCCTGACGCGGGCGAGGGGCAGAACGAGCAAGACCAATGGGCCCATGTGGTCGCCGGCACTGCCGACATGCGTTCAGAGCCCTCGATGCAGGCGCCGCTGATTTACGCGCTTCCCTCGGGCTGGCAGGTGCGGGTGATCTCGCGCCAACCAGGCTGGGTGCAGGTGCAGGATGCCAATAGCGGCGCTGCGGGCTGGGTTGAATCCTCGGCCATCGCGGAAGGCCCTGGCTCGAACGGCCCTGAAGGGCCGGATGGGCGTCCGGCATATGGCGCCTATCAGCGTTCGTTTGACCCTTACAATCGGTATGCCGACGAGGGCTATCCATACGGCCAGCCGCCACCGCCATGGCGCAGGCCCGGCGAGTTCGGCAATTTCCTCCGCCGTGCGCTTGGCGGCTGGTAGAAACGGAAAATTGCTGGTGGTGCCGGCCGGACGTCGCCTAGGCAAGGGACGTGCCTGGCCGCGACTCGTGATCGTGATGCGGAGTCAGAACGAAGAACTCGAGCGCATCGAGGGCGTCGCTCACCGTATGGCGGACGTTTCTCGATCTTGGTCTTCTGGAGAGCGGAAGTCGCGGGTCGGCAGTCACATTTCCGCTCGCGACCAAAACGAACATGTGGTCTGCCGGGGTTAGCGAACGCAAACCAGCGTCGAGTGACTGTTAGCCTTCAGGGGAGGATGGGCCGCAATTCCGGCTTGCTGGCATATCCCGGGGCACCGTGCGTTCGCGGGATCGCGTTCTTGAACACCTGAATGAGGTCCATTTCATCCAGTTCCTGGTCAGTCGACCGAGACAGCGCAAGATCGGTGTACTCTTTCGCGCTCTTGTCGGCCTTGACCCGCTTTAAGGCGGGGCGGAATCTGAGGAAAAGCTGTGCCCAGCGAAACCCTGACGTGAGCGATTCCAACACTCGGCGTGGGTAGAACACGATTGGGTTCTCGATCTTCATCCCCGGCCTACGCTGTTTGCGGATTTTGCGCCGGATGATGCCGCATTCGAGCGGGTGCACCTTCTCGATCAGGATCGCGCCAAGGAAATGTACGACCGAGGAATAGAGAGCACTGGTGCGCCCGCCGCGTGCCGCGTCGCGCCGGAGCACGGTCTCGACGTGCTCGGGCGTATAGAACTGCCGCCAGGAGTCGAAATAAACCTTCTCCCAGGCCGCGTCGGACATGATCGGATGATGCGAGACGCGGTGGTTGAGGTCGTATTTGTTGAGATCGGGGTCCATCCATACACCTTTGGCGTGCAGGACCTTGTGGTCTTCCGACCCTGGAAGAGGCGTGAGGAAAAAGAACTCGATGAGGTCTAACGGCATCTCCCGCTGGATAATCTCGATATTGCGGGCGATTTTCTCCGGGGTGTCGTCTGGAAAGCCGAGGATGTAGCCGGCATAGGTGATCACCCCTGCATCCTTCCAGGCCTGGAGCATCTTGCGATATTCCCAGATCTTGTTTTGCCGCTTCTTGGCGGCGGCGAGTGCGTCTGGGTCGATATTCTCAAGCCCAATGAAGACGCGGGCGCAGCCGCCGCGCGCCGCCTTCTCGATGAAGCCGTCAAGCCGATGGCACAGCGTATCGACCTGGAGCGTGACTTTGAACTTGAAGCCTTGCTCCTCACGCAGCCAGATCAGCCGGTCAAGAATCGCCTCCCAGTTTTTGTTGCGCGCGAAGTCGTCGTCGGTGATGAAAAACCGGTTGATATTCTGTGCCGCGTTGATCCGGATGATCTGCTCGACGTCGTCTGGCGTGCGATGCCGCGACTTCCGCCCCTGAACATTGATGATCGTGCAGAAAGAGCATTGGAACGGGCAGCCTCGTCCTGCGTCAAAGCTGGTATAGGCCCCCGCCATCTTGCGGATGGCCTTCTCCGGCAGGATCGGCAGCGTGGCATTCGCGAGGTCTGGCAGGTCTTTCATCAGATTATAGAGCGGCTTCAGTTTGTCGGCCCATGCCGCCTTAATAATCTCGTCCATCTTCCCCTCAGCTTCACCTGCGTAGATAGAGATGCCGAGCTTCTGCGCCTCAACGATCTCGCTCGGGCACTCGGGCAGCATGGCGATACTGCCGGCGGCATGGAAGCCGCCCATGATGACCTGAATGCCGGCATCGAGGAACGTGCGGCCGATATCGACAGCTCGCGGGAATTGGTTGGTCTGCACGCCGACCAGGCCGACCATGGCGCCGTCCGCTGCCTTCAGCCGGCCGATCAATCTGCCGAAACGGATGACCGTGTTAGTCTCGTCGATCACGTCGATCTCGATGTCGACGTCATCGCCGAGCACTTGCCGCCGTCGGCTGTCCTCGATCAGGCCGTAAACCGATGCAAGGGAATTTGATGGTATTGGGGAGCGAGCCCACTGAATGACATAGCCGTCATCGTCGTAATGCGACGGCTTTATCAATATGATGAGAAACCGCTTGGCGCGCGCCATTTTCCCTCCAAACTCGAAGTATCATGGTACCAGGTTGGCCGCCTGAAGCTCGCCTTTGGCCGCGTCTTGCAGCACCTCGTCGATGCCTTCCTCCGCTTCGCCGGCGAAAATGGAGACGCCGAGCTCGTGGGCGACTTTGATGTCAGCCTGGATCTCGGAGAGCATGGCGAGGCAGCCAGCGACGTGAAAGCCGCCGATCCGCAATCGGCGCGGAAGCGACGCGCCAGGTCGAGCGTCCGGGGGAACTCGTTCGACTGCACGCCGACAAACCCGACAAGGCCAAGGCCGCCATTGCTGGCGATGCCTTTGACGATATCGCGCGGCCGCACCCTGGTGTTGGTTTCATCGATTGCCGCGACGTCGATGGGAAGGTCTGGTCCGAGCACTTGGCGAGTCGCCGCGCCGAGGGCGAGACTATAGACGGGGGCGAGCGAATTCGACGGCATAGTCGAGCGGAGCCATTGCACGACATAGCCGTCGGCGTCGTAATGCGACGGCTTGATGAGGATCAGCTGAAACCGCTTGCCCCGTGCTTTGCTCAGCATTCATCGGCCCCAGTTCGAGGGCGCCC
>DATFVP010000050.1:0-34957 GCA_035260285.1 Methyloceanibacter sp. | reverse complement strand
CACTCGTCGCCACCAACGAGCCGTTCTTTGCCAAGCGCGACGACCACGAGGCGCATGACGCGCTGATCTGCATCGCCGAGGGCAAGCTGGTGGCCGACAGCGAGCGGCGTCAGCTCAGCCCCGACTATCGCTTCAAGACCCGTGCCGAGATGGCAACGCTATTTGCCGATCTGCCCGAGGCGCTCGCCTCCACGGTCGAGATCGCGCGCCGCTGTGCCTTCCGGCCGACCACGCAGGCGCCGATCCTGCCGCGGTTCTCGGTTGGCGATAGTGGCGAGGCCGTCGATGAAGCGGCCGAGCTGCGCCGGCAGGCGGAGGAGGGCCTCGCACGGCGGCTGCGCGCGCATGGGCTTGCGGGAGGCCGCACCGAGGAGGACTACCGGGATCGGCTCGCCTTCGAGCTCGGCGTCATCGAGAAGATGAAATATCCCGGCTACTTCCTCATCGTCGCCGACTTCATCAAGTGGGCCAAGGCGCACGGCATCCCGGTCGGGCCGGGCCGCGGCTCCGGCGCCGGGTCGCTCACGGCTTACGCCCTCACCATCACGGACCTCGATCCGATCCGTTTCGGCCTCATCTTCGAGCGCTTCCTCAATCCCGACCGCGTGTCGATGCCGGACTTCGACATCGACTTCTGCCAAGACCGCCGCGACGAGGTGATCGCCTATGTGCGCGAGCGTTACGGGGCCGACCGCGTCGCCCATATCATCACGTTCGGTAAATTGCAGGCGCGCGCGGTGCTCCGCGACGTTGGCCGAGTGCTGCAAATGCCCTATGGCCAGGTCGACCGTCTGTGCAAGCTCGTGCCGCATAATCCGGCGAACCCGGTCACGCTCGCACAAGCCATTGCCGGCGAGCCAAGACTGCAGGAAGCGCACGATTCAGAGCCCATCGTGGCCAAGCTGCTCGATATAGGCCAGCGCCTCGAGGGGTTGTATCGCCACGCCTCGACCCATGCCGCGGGCGTGGTGATCGCCGACCGGCCGCTGATCGATCTCGTGCCCCTCTACCGCGATCCTCGCGCCCAGCTCCCTGCCACCCAGTTCAATATGAAATGGGCTGAGGCTGCCGGGCTCGTGAAGTTCGACTTTCTCGGTCTCAAAACCCTCACCGTGATCGAGACCGCGCGCGAGCTGCTCGCGCGCAAGGGCGTCGCGCTCGATCCGGCGCGGCTGCCCCTCGACGACCCCGCGACCTACGAGCTTCTTGCCCACGGCGATACGGTCGGCGTGTTCCAGCTCGAAGGTGCAGGCATGCGAGACGCTTTGCGCAAGCTGAAGCCAGATCGCTTCGAGGACATCATCGCCATCGTTGCGCTCTATCGCCCTGGACCGATGGACAACATCGACAGCTACGTGAACCGCAAGCATGGGCGCGAGCAACCCGACTATCTGCATCCCGCCATCCAGCCGATCCTGGAAGAGACCTATGGCGTGATCATCTACCAGGAGCAGGTGATGCAGATCGCGCAAACCCTCTCCGGCTTCTCGCTCGGCGAAGCCGATTTGCTCCGTCGCGCCATGGGCAAGAAGATTAAGAAGGAGATGGCGCAGCAGCGGAACCGCTTCATCGAGGGCGCAGTCGGCAAAAGCGTCGATCGCGGCAGCGCCGAGTTCATCTTCGAGCTGGTCGCCAAGTTCGCCGGCTACGGCTTCAACAAGTCTCACGCCGCGGCATACGCTCTGATCGCCTATCAGACTGCTTATCTCAAGGCCAACCACCCGATCGAGTTCCTGGCCGCCTCAATGACGCTCGACATCGGCAACACCGATAAGCTCAACGGCTTCGCCCAGGAAGCCCGCCGCATGGGTATTCGCATCGAGCCGCCGTCGGTGAACCGCTCAGAGGCCGGCTTCATTCCGAGCGACGGCGCCATCCGCTATTCGCTCGCGGCGCTTCGCAACGTCGGCCGGCAGGCGGTCGATCACATTTGCGCCGAGCGACAAAAACGCGGGTCCTTCAAGGACGTCTCCGAGTTCGCCCGCGCCATCAATCCGCGCCTAGTCAACAAGCGCGCGCTAGAGACGCTTGCCGCGGCCGGCGCGCTCGACGAGCTTGGTATCGACCGGACCACTGCTCTCGCCAATGTCGATCGCATCATGGCCGCTGGCAACCAGTCGCTCGCGGACGACACCGGCCGGCAGAACGACCTCTTCGCCGGTGCTGCGCGCACGCCACCGCCGATCGAGCTCCGCGCGGCAAAGCCTTGGGTGCCCACCGACCGGCTGTCGCGCGAGTTCGAGGCGGTCGGCTTCTTCCTCACCGGCCATCCGCTCGACGACTACCTGGACGTGCTCGAGGCGCTTGGCGCCGAGTCCTGGGTAGACTTCGCCGCGAAGGCCCGCACCAGGCGCGTCGTCGGCACGCTTGCCGGCACCGTGCTCGCCATGCGCGAGCGCCATGGCAAGAGCGGCAATGCCTACGCCTTCGTCACCTTCTCCGATCCTACCGGCCAGTTCGAGGCGGTGGTGTTCTCGGAAGCCTTGGCCGCTTCGCGCGAGCTGCTTCAGCCAGGCGGCGCTGTGCTTCTCGACGTCGAGGCCGAGGCGGACGGGGAGACCGTCAAGGTGAGGGCCCAGCGTATCTCCTCGCTCGAGGCTGCGGCTGAGGCCCGACACAGCGGCATCAAGATCTATCTGGAGGACACCCGCGCGCTCGATAGCATCGCGGAGCAGGTGGGCGGCCGGAGCGGGCAGGGAGAGCTCCGGCTCGTTCTTCGTCTCGACGATGCCGGACGCGAGGTCGAGTTCGTGCTGCCGCAAGGCATCGACGCCACGCCGAAGCAACGGAGCGCGCTCAAACTGGTAGAGGGGGTGGCCGCTGTCAGCGCCCTCGGACCCGCCCAACCCCGGCCGCAACCCTTGCCAAAAGGGGGTTGCCTCCCTATAAACCGCACCATCTCACACGCGGGACCTTAGCGCCGTGAGGCCCTCGGCAAGGGCTGCCACGCTCGCTCCGGTGACCGGGAAACCGGTCTCATCCTCCCGCGGCGGCAGAACCGGAAAAAGGAGAATGCAGTCCCATGGCACTGCCTAATGTTTCTATGCGCCAGCTGCTTGAGGCTGGCGTGCATTTTGGTCACCAGACCCACCGCTGGAACCCGAAGATGGAGCCTTTCATCTACGGCTCCCGCAACAACATCCACATCATCGATCTCGCCCAGACCGTACCGCTGTTCCACCAGGCACTCCTAGCCGTCGCCGACACCGTGGCTAAAGGCGGCCGCGTTCTGTTCGTCGGCACTAAGCGGCAGGCTTCAGAGGCCGTGGCAGAAGCGGCGCGGTCTTGCGCCCAGTATTACGTGAACCACCGCTGGCTCGGCGGCACGCTCACCAACTGGCGCACCATCTCGAACTCGATTCGCAGGCTCAAATCTCTGGAAGAGCTGCTCGCCGGCGAGACGCAAGGTCTCACCAAGAAAGAGCTGCTTCAGCTCACACGCGAGAAGGAAAAACTCGAGCGGGCGCTCGGCGGCATCAAGGACATGGGCGCGCCGCCCGACCTGATGTTCGTGATCGACACCAACAAGGAATCGATCGCCATCGCCGAAGCGCGGAAGCTTGGCATGCCGATCGTTGCCGTGGTCGATTCGAACAGCGATCCTGACGGGATCAGCCACCCCATTCCCGGCAACGACGACGCCGGCCGCGCCATCACGCTTTATTGCGACTTGGTGGCGCGTGCCGCCATCGACGGAATCGAGCGGGCGCAAGGCTCCGCCGGTGTCGACCTCGGCGCCGCTGAGGCGCCTCCGAACGAGCCCGCACTCGATGAGGGAGACGAGGAAGGCGGGGAGGGAGCCGAACGTCCTCAGACCGACGGCGAGCGCAGGCCGCGGCGGAAGCCGGGACGCGCCGACACGCGCGGCGGCAATGGCAAGGCTCCTTCGCAGGCGCGGCGTCCAGGACGGGGACCGAGGCCGAGCGCCGAAGCGAAGCCTGAGTAGAGTGACGATCAAAGTTTAGGGCCGGGCTAACCGGGCTCCGGCCCAAAAGAGGATGGCATGACGGCGATCAGTGCGACGATGGTGAAGGACCTGCGCGAGAAGACCGGCGCGGGCATGATGGATTGCAAGGCCGCGCTCAACGAGACCGCGGGCGACATGGAGGCTGCGGTCGATTGGCTCCGCACCAAAGGTCTTGCCAAGGCCGCCAAGAAGGCAGGCCGCGTGGCAGCCGAGGGCCTGATCGGCCTTGTCGCCAAGGACAACGAAGCTGCGCTGGTCGAGGTCAACTCCGAGACCGATTTCGTCGCCCGCAACGACAAGTTCCAGGAGATGGTGCGCACTATCGCTGCCGACGCGCTCAAGGCCAAGGGCGACCTCGATAAACTCGCCAAGGGCAAGTATGGCGGCGGCAAAATCACAGTGACCGATCACCTGAAAGAGACGATCGGCTCGATAGGGGAGAACATGACACTCCGTCGCGCCGCCTATCTTGGCGTGAAGACCGGCGCGGTGGCGAGCTACATGCACAACACCATTTCGCCCGGCCTTGGCAAGATCGGTGTCATCGTCGCGCTCGAATCCACCGGCGACGCCGAAAAACTCAAAGGCTTCGGCAAGCAGGTGGCGATGCATATTGCCGCCGCCAATCCGCAAAGCGTGGACGTGGCTGGCCTCGATCCGGCTTTCGTCGAGCGCGAGCGGGCGGTGCTCACCGAGCAGGCAAAAGAGTCCGGCAAGCCGGCGGCGGTCATCGAGAAGATGGTCGAAGGCCGCTTGCGCAAATTCTACGAGGAAGTCGTTCTCCTGTCGCAGGCCTTCGTCCACGATCCAGAGACGACCGTCGCTAAGGCGCTTGCCGCGACAGAGCAGAGCGCCGGCGCGCCGATCAAGATCGCCGGCTTTCACCGCTACGCGCTTGGCGAAGGCATCGACCGGCCTGATAGTGATTTCGCCGCGGAGGTTGCCGCGGCAGCGTCTGGATCCTAGAGGACAAGGCCCGGGGGGTCGGCTGATGGCACAACCACGCATGGGTCGATCGCTCCGCTACCACCGGGTCCTCGTCAAGCTTTCTGGCGAGGCCCTTATGGGAAAGAACGGCTACGGCATTGACGTCGAGGTGCTGAACCAGGTCGCCGCCGATATCTGCGAGGCCGCCGATCTTGGCCTCCAGCTCTGCCTTGTGGTCGGCGGCGGCAACATCTATCGAGGCCTCGCCGCCGCCACCGACGGCATGGATCGGGTGAGCGGCGATTACATGGGCATGCTCGCCACGGTGTTGAACGGCCTCGCTCTCGGCCAGGCGCTCGAAGCCAACGGCCGTTCGGCGCGGGTGATGTCGGCCATTCCCATGCTGAGCATCGCCGAGCCCTTCATCAGAGCCCGGGCGCTTGCGCACTTGGACGACGGGCATTTGCTGGTTTTCGTCGGCGGCACCGGCAACCCGTTTTTCACCACCGACACCACGGCGGCGCTGCGAGCGGCAGAAATGGGCTGTGATGCTATCTTCAAGGCCACCCAAGTCGACGGGGTCTACGACTGCGACCCGGCCAAGAACCCCAAAGCGCGCCGCTACGATGCTCTAAGCTACGGCGACGTGCTGCGCCAGGACCTGCGGATCATGGACGGTGCCGCAATCGCCCTTGCCCGCGACAATCGGATTCCGATAATTGTGTTCTCCATCAAGGAAAAAGGCGGTTTGGCTGCCGTCTTGCAAGGGAAGGGGTCCTCGACCACGATATCCTAGCCCACCGCAACCCGGAGACTTCGGGCGGATGGGAGGGACGACAAGCTGACCCAAGCGCGGATTTTCAACCGCGCGAGGAGGAAAGGCGACATGGCTGGCTTCGACCTTAAGGAGATCGAGCGGCGGATGCGTGGCGCGCTCACCGTGCTAAAGCAGGAGTTCGTCGGCTTGCGCACGGGCCGCGCCAACATGAGTCTGCTCGACCCGATCATGGTAAATGCCTATGGCAGCCAAATGCCGCTCAATCAGCTCGCCACCATTAACGTGCCGGAATCGCGGTTGATCACTGTGCAGGTGTGGGATCGGTCACAGGTCGGCGCCGTGGAGCGCGCCATCCGTGAATCCGATCTCGGGCTGAACCCCGTGGCCGAAGGACAGCTGCTTCGCCTGCCGATCCCCGAGCTGAACGAGGAGCGGCGCCACGAGATCGCGAAGGTCGCGCACAAATACACCGAGCAGGCGCGCGTCGCGGTTCGCAACGTTCGGCGCGACGGTATGGAGCACTTAAAGCGCATGGAGAAGGACGGCGACATCGGCAAGGACGAGCATCACTCGCTGTCCGCCAAGGTGCAGGAACTGACCGACAAAATCATCAAGGAAATCGACGAGACGCTCGCGAGCAAGGAAGCTGAGATTATGCAGGTCTAGCCGGCGAGACGGCGCCAAGAGCACAATGCCTGTCACCCTTATTGGAGCACCAAAGACGTGACGCTTGCAGTAGAAGAGCTTGCTTGGTCTGAAACCGAGGTGCCGGTACCTCGGCACATCGCCATTATTATGGATGGCAATGGCCGTTGGGCAGCCGAGCGGGGCTTGCCGCGCGCCGAGGGTCATCGCCAGGGGGTGGATAGCGTGCGGAGCACGGTCAAGGCTGCGCTCGAGCTCGGCGTCACCCATCTCACGCTGTTCAGCTTCTCGTCGGAGAATTGGTCGCGGCCACGGCAGGAGATCCACGATCTGTTCGGCCTCATGCGGCGCTTTGTCAGGCGCGATCTCGCCGACCTGCATAAGAACGGCGTGAAGATCAGAGTGATCGGCACCCGTGTTGGTCTCGATGATGACATTTTGCGGCTGATCGACGACGCCGTTCTCCTCACCAAGGACAATTCGGCGCTTAATCTCACCATCGCCTTCAACTATGGCTCCCGGGACGAGATCGCCCGCGCCGCCGCGCGCGTCGCCGAGGCTGTGTCCGAAGGCACTCTCGAGGCGTCCGCTATCACGCCTGAGCGGTTCGGCTCCTATCTCGACACCGCCGATTTGCCCGATCCAGACTTGCTAATCCGCACGAGCGGCGAGCTTCGCTTGAGCAATTTCCTGCTGTGGCAGCTTGCCTATAGCGAGTTCGTCTTCGTCGATACCTATTGGCCCGACTTCTCGCGCGAGACTCTCGATGCCGCGATTGCCGAGTATCAGCGGCGCACGCGCCGCTTCGGCGGCCTCAAGGCGAGATCCACCGCGTGACGCCGCTCGATGTGACGCCGAGCGGCGCCGAGCCCCGCGCTCAACCTAAAAAATCGGAGATGACAACGCGGCTTATATCCGCCGTGGTGATGGCGGTGCTGGCGCTCGGCTCCGTGGTGGCAAGCATCTGGACCTTCGTGGCTCTGGCCATCGCCTCAGGCGTCATCGTCTCCTGGGAATGGGGACGGCTGGTGCGCAAGTCCGGCTTCGATGCCATCGCCATGATGCAATGCGCAGCTGTCGCAGCCGTCGCCGTGACGGTGGCCGTGTTCAGGCCCGGTCTTGCTCTCATTGCGACGGCACTTGCTCTCACTGGGACCGGACTTGCCGCCGCCTCGTCCCCCACGCTCGGCTGGTCGCTGCTCGGCATCGCCTATTCGGTGCTTCCGGCCTGGTCCATGGTGTGGCTGAGAAGCGATCAGGCCCTGGGCGCCACCGCGCTGCTTTATCTGCTGGCAGTAGCCTGGACCACCGACACTGCCTCTTATGCCGGTGGCCGGCTGATCGGCGGCCCCAAACTGGCCCCGAAAATCTCGCCGCAAAAGACCTGGAGCGGGCTCCTGGTTGGAACCTTTGCGCCGGCGCTGATTGGATTTGCTTTTGCCCTGTTTTTGGGGGAGACCTCGGGCTGGCGCCTGGCTCTGGTCAGCGTGGTCATCGCCGCTTCGTGTCAGATCGGCGATCTGAGCGAGAGCGCGGCGAAGCGTCGGTTCGGCGCCAAGGACATGAGCAATCTCATCCCCGGCCATGGTGGGTTGCTCGACCGTATCGATGGCCTTCTCATCGCCGCAATCGCGGCGGCATTGATCGCACTTCGCGATCCGGCTAATCCCGGCCGTGGCCTGCTGATCTGGTGAGGCGTTGCGTATGACCGTGCTAGCCGTTCAATCGCAATCCGTCAGGCTGACTTCGCTCGGGGCACGCCCCCGACGCATCTCGGTGCTCGGGGCCACCGGATCGATCGGCGAGAACACGCTCGATCTCATTGGCCGCGACTCAGCGTCCTTTACCGTGGTGGCGTTGACCGCAGGCCGCAACGCCGCGCGCCTCGCCGAGCTTGCCGTAAAGCATCGGGCCGAGCTTGCCGTCGTTGCCGACGAGGCCCGCTACGCCGAGCTTTCCGCTCGGCTCAGCGGCACTGGCATCGAGGTCGCTGCCGGCTCCGACGCGCTGGTCGAAGCGGCAAGCCGTTCGGCCGATTGGGTGATGGCGGCGATCGTCGGTGTCGCAGGCCTCAAGCCGACGCTTGCGGCAGTGCGCCAAGGCACCTGCACTGCGCTCGCCAACAAGGAATGTCTCGTCTCGGCCGGACCCATCTTCATGCGCGAGGTCGCCCGTCATGGGACGGCGCTGCTGCCGGTCGATTCGGAGCATTCAGCGGCCATGCAGGTCATGGTCGGCGGCGCGCCCGAAAGTATCGAGCGCATCTGTCTCACTGCGTCTGGCGGACCATTCCGGTCGTGGAGCCTCGCCGACATGCAAGAGGTGACCTCGAAGCAGGCGCTTGCCCATCCCAACTGGTCGATGGGCCCGAAGGTCACCATCGATTCGGCGACGCTGATGAACAAGGCGCTCGAACTGATCGAAGCGCATCATCTGTTCTCGGTGCCGGCAGAGCGGCTTTCCGTCCTGATCCACCCGCAATCCATTGTGCACTGTCTCGTCCACTATCGCGACGGTTCGGTGCTGGCGCAGATGAGCTGCCCCGACATGCGCACGCCCATCGCTTACAGCCTTGCCTGGCCCAACCGCATGCAGGCGCCGACCGCGCGGCTCGATCTTGCCAGTCTCGGCGCACTGTCCTTCGAGGCGCCTGACGAGCACCGCTTCCCGGCCTTGCGCCTTGCACGCCAAGTGCTCGCCGCTGGAGGCGGCTCGAGCACGGTGCTGAACGCCGCCAACGAGATCGCGGTACAAGCATTTCTCGACGGCCGCATCGGCTTCTTGGGGATAGCGGCCCTGGTTGAGGCCACGCTCGGCCGCTTCGCTCACATTTCCGCAACGTCGCCCGATAGCGTCGATGAGGTCCTCGCCGTCGATGCCGAGGCACGGGCCATCGCACTCTCGCAACTTCGCCGATTTGCACAATCGGCTCAGACGCGCTAGGAAGCCCTCGGCATCCGGGATACCCTATGGAAACGATACTTAAGCTTTCAGGCTTCGGCGACACGGTGCTGTCCTATCTGCTCCCTTTCCTGTTCGTGCTCACCATCGTGGTGTTCTTCCACGAGCTCGGCCATTTTCTGGTGGCCCGCTGGTGCGGAGTGGCGGTCAAGACATTTTCGATCGGTTTCGGGCCTGAGATCGTCGGCTTCAACGACAGGCACGGGACGCGCTGGCGGCTCTCCTGGATCCCGCTCGGCGGCTATGTGAAATTCATCGACGACGAGAATGCAATGAGCGCAGGCCAGAGGCCTCTCGAAGCGCTGAGCGAGGAGGAGCGCAAGAACAGTTTCCAGGGCAAGTCGCTTGGCGCCCGCGCCGCCATCGTCGCCGCCGGGCCGATCGCCAATTTCGTGCTCGCCATCGTTATCTTCACGGCGATCTTCACCTTCTTCGGCGAGCGGAGCACCGCGGCCAAGGTCGACATCGTTACTCCCGGCAGCGCCGCTGAGCGCGCGGGCTTCAAGCCCGGCGACCTCGTGGTCAAGATAGACGGTACGACGATCGAGAACTTCGCCCAGATGCAGCGCATCGTCGGCATGAGTCCCAACCAGCAGCTTCATTTCGAGGTCGAGCGCGAGGGCAAGCCTGTAGAGCTGACCGCCACGCCCGAGCTTAAAGAGATCACCGACAATTTCGGCAACACCATGCGCATCGGTCTGTTGGGCATTCAGCGCAGCACCTCGCCGGACGACTGGACCTTGAAACGGCACGATCCGCTGACCGCCTTCGTCATGGCGGTCAAGGAATGCTACTTCGTGATCTCCCGCTCGCTCGGCTATCTCTATGACGTTATCACGGGCCGCGAAGCCGCCGATCAGCTTGGCGGCCCCATCCGAATCGCACAAGTTTCCGGACAAGTTGCCACGGCAGGATTCTTTGCCCTGCTCAATCTCGCCGCCATCATTTCGGTTAGCATCGGGCTGATCAATCTCTTCCCGATTCCCATGCTTGATGGCGGTCACTTGCTGTTTTACGGAATCGAGGCGATCCGCGGCAAACCTTTGAGCGAAAACACGCAGGAAATCGGTTTCCGCATTGGCCTTGCCTTCGTCCTTATGCTAATGATCTTCGCGACCTGGAACGACTTGATTCACTTGAAGTTTCTCTAAGCTGCGGCGTCAATCAGTTCACAACGAAAACGCGTAGTTTTCCCAACGCCCCCGGCGGGGGTTTCGGACCAAAATCGGCCACAAAAACTGGCCACTTTTCGATCCTGGGCTCTGCGTCCACGGGGGATCGGTGTTGAGGGGACGACACCAGTGATGGTGCGGTCGTGGTTGGCTAGAGGGCTGTCTGCGGCCCTGCTCGCAGCAGGTGCGGTTGTGCTGTCGATCGGCATGGGCGCGAGCCTGGGCGAGCTTTCCGCCTACGCCCAGGCGGGACCAGCCGTCGGCGCCATCCGTGTCGAAGGCAATAAGCGCGTCGAGCCCGAAACCGTCCGCACGTACCTCACCTTCAATGTCGGCGATCCCTATGACCTCGCCAAGGTCGACGAATCGCTAAAGGCTCTATTTGCCACGGGCTTGTTCCAGGACGTTCGCATCCGGCGCGAAGGCAGCACGGTGGTTATTGTCGTGGTTGAGAACCCAATCGTTTCCAGGGTGGCCTTCGAAGGCAACAAGGAGGTCGAGGACGACGCGCTGACCGCCGAGGTTCAGCTCAAGCCCCGCACCGTCTATACCCGAGCCCGAGTGCAGGCCGACGTACAACGCATTCTCGATGTCTATCGCCGGCAGGGCCTTTATGCGGCTCAAGTCGATCCCAAAATCATCAAGCTCGAAAACAACCGCATCGACGTCGTGTTCGAGATCAATGAGGGACCGACCACCAAGGTCCGCGCCATCAACTTCATCGGCAACACCGCTTTCAGCGATTCTCAGCTTCGCTACGTGATCAGCACCACGCAGACCACGCTGCTGAGCTTCTTGAAGAACACGAACATTTACGATCCCGACCGGCTCAATCTCGATCGTGAGTTACTGAGGCAGTTCTACCTCAAGAACGGCTTTGCCGACGTTCGCGTCCTCTCGGCCACCGCGGACCTTGACCGCGACGGGCGGGGCTTTTTTATCACCTTCACCCTTGACGAAGGCCCGAAATACCGGTTCGGGGACATCGACATCGAGACCACGCTGCCTTCGCTCGACGTGCACGCGTTGCGCGGCTCCATCATCACCCGGACCGGCCGCGTCTATAACGTCCAAAGGATCGAGAAGACGGCGGAGGCCCTGACCATCGCCTCCTCGCAACAGGGCTATGCCTTCGCTCAGGTCAAGCCTCGCTTCGACCGCGACGAAGTCAATCGGCGCATCAACATCACCTATGTCATAGAGGAAGGTCCGCACGTCTATATCGAGCGCATCAACATCGTCGGCAATTTCCGCACCCACGACGACGTGATTCGCCGCGAGTTCAGCCTCGCCGAGGGCGATGCCTTCAACCGGCTGCTGGTCGAGGCTGCCCGGCGGCGCTTACGCTCGCTCGGCTTCTTCAAGACTGTCGATATCGACACCGAGCCAGGCAGCGCTCCGGACCGTGTCGTGCTCAACGTCACGGTGCAGGAGCAGCCGACCGGCGAGCTCTCCTTCGGCGCCGGCTACTCCACGAGCGAAGGCGTGATTGGCGACATCAGCATCACCGAGCGCAATCTGATGGGCAAGGGCCAGTATGTCAGGCTCGGCTTCTCCGGAAGCCTTGAGCGTGCCCAGGTCGACTTCAGCTTCACCGAGCCGCATTTCCTTGACCGCAATCTCGCGGCTGGCTTCGACCTGTTCCACAAGGAGGTCGACTTCACCAACGTTGCGTCCTACCGGGAACGGGACACCGGCGGCAATCTCAGAATGGGATTCCCCATCGCCTTCAATACGCAGCTTGGCCTGCGCTACCGGTTTGAGCGCGAGGAAATCTTTGACGTCGCCAACAACGCCTCCCTCGCGGTCAAGGAAGCCGAGGGCGTCTCCAATGTGTCGAGCGTCGGTTTTACGGTTGCCTACGACACCCGCAATCTGCCGCAGTCGCCGACCAGCGGCATCTTCTCATCGTTCTCCGAGGATTTCGCCGGCGTCGGCGGAGACGTGAACTATTTCAGGTCGGTGGTCGATACCCGCGGCTACTACCCGCTCACGCCCAAGATCACCCTGGTCGGCCGCGTCCAGGGAGGCTTTATCGAAGGCTGGGGCGGCGAGGACGTCCGCATGACAGACCTCTTCTTCAAGGGCGGCGAGACCATCAGAGGCTTTGAACGGGCGGGTATCGGCCCGCGCGACGCCTGCCAAAATCCCTTCACTGGAAAAGGCGTCAAGAACTGCTCGAAAGATCCTCTAGGCGGCCAGGCCTTCTGGGCGACGACCGCCGAGGCACGCTTCCCACTTCCCTTCATTCCCGACAATCTTGGCATGCAAGGCGCGGTCTTCGTCGATGCCGGGTCGCTGTGGATGCCGAGCGGACTTGCCGAGTCTGCCGTGGCCACGGAAGGGAGCTTCATCAACGACGGTCCCGACGTTCGCCTGTCGACCGGCGTCAGCATCATTTGGCAATCTCCGCTCGGACCGCTTCGCGCCGATCTCGCGCAAGCCTTGCTCAAGGCCTCCTTTGACCGGACCGAGCTGTTCCGCTTTGGCGCTTCGACCGCCTTCTAGGGGCTTGTTTCTGGCCGCCGCTTGGCGTCATTAGCTGATGCCAGATCCCCTTCGGTGAGAATTCGATGGAACATCCGGGCTTTTTCGAGCGTGCTGGCCCCTTTTCCCTGCGCGCCATGGCCGAGGCTGTGGGAGCCGCCCCAGCCGGCGAGGGCGACCTCGAGACGAAAATCAAGGACGTGCGTCCGCTGGATGCTGCGGGGAGGGGGGATCTCTCGTTCCTCGACAACCCGAAATATCTGCCGCTCTTCACCCATACTGGCGCTACGGCCTGCCTCGTCGCTCCCAAATTCGCTGGCAAAGCGCCGACCGGCACCACCGCGCTTGTGACGCCTGAGCCCTATCGCGGCTTTGCCAAGGCGCTCGCCTTGTTCTATCCCGACGCGCTGAAGCCCAAGGCGGCGCAGGACGGTGCGCTTGGCGCCGTGGGGGGCGTCCATCGGAGTGCGCGGCTGGAAGAGGGCGTCACGGTCGAGCCGGGCGCGGTGATCGGAGCTGAAGCATCGATCGGGCGTGGCACCACCATTGCCGCCGGCAGCGTCATCGGCTACCGAGTCTATGTCGGCCGCGATTGCTATATCGGCCCTCATGCCACGCTGACCCATGCGCTCATCGGCAATCGGGTGACCATCCATGCCGGTGCCTCGATCGGCCAGGACGGCTTCGGCTTTGCTATGGGCCGCGCCGGGCATCAAAAAGTGCCCCAGATTGGGCGCGTTATCATCCAAGACGACGTGGAAATTGGCGCAAATACCACCATCGACCGGGGCGCGTTAAGGGACACGGTCATTGGCGAAGGCACGAAAATTGATAATCTCGTGCAAATTGGCCACAACGTGGTTGTTGGCAGGCATTGCATCATCGTGGCACAAACCGGTATTTCCGGTAGCGCCGAGCTTGGAGATTTTGTGGCCCTTGGCGGCCAGGTCGGCGTCGTTGGCCACGTCAAGATCGGCGCCGGCGCTCAAATCGCCGGCAGCAGCAATGTGCGAGGCGACGTGCCGCCGGGTGCAAGGTGGGGGGGAACCCCTGCCAAACCGACGCGCTTGTGGTTTCGCGAGCTTACTATTTTGCGCCATCTCGCCGAGCGCAAGGATTTGAAGTTTGATGATAAGGATAGTGGCGACTAGGGAATTGCCGGTCGCGTCAGGAGCCAATGGGAATGAATGAGAGCGGCGCAAAGTCGAAGCTGGGGAGGGCGGAGACCACCGACATCCTCAAGCTGTTGCCGCATCGCTATCCGTTTCTCCTTGTCGACCGCATCGTTGACATGGACGGGGACCGCTCCGCCACAGGCATCAAGAACGTCACCGCGAACGAGCCCTATTTCCAGGGGCACTTCCCCGGCAATCCGGTCATGCCTGGCGTACTTCTGATCGAGGGCATGGCGCAAACCGCAGGCGCGCTGTGCATGCACCATATCGAGGAATTCAAGGAGCCCCCGCTCGTCTATTTCATGGCCATCGACAAAGCTCGCTTCCGCCGCCCGGTGGTTCCCGGCGATACCGTGCATTACCACGTGCAGAAGATCCGCAACCGCGGCCGCGTCTGGCGCTTCAGGGCGCAGGCGCTGGTCGACGGCACCATCGTCGCCGAAGCGGAAGTCAGTGCCGTCATCGTCGAGACCGCCGAGGCCGTCGAGACCTAGAGTTCAAAGTTCCGCGCATGGCCAACATTCATGCGACCGCCGTGGTCGACCCGAACGCTGACCTCGGCGCCGACGTTGAGATCGGGCCGTTCTGCGTTGTCGGACCTCAGGTAAAGCTCGGCCGTGGCGTCGTGCTGCATTCGCATGTCGCGGTCGTGGGCCGAACGACGATTGGCGACTCCTGCCAGATATTTCCCTTCGCCTCCATCGGCCACATCCCGCAAGACCAGAAATATCACGGCGAGCAAAGCAGCCTCGACATCGGACCGCACACCGTCATCCGCGAGCACGTGACCATCAATCCCGGCACCGAGGGAGGGGGTCTTGTCACGCGTGTCGGCTCGCACTGCCTGTTGATGGTGGGAGCGCATGTTGCACACGACTGCCAGGTCGGCGACCACGTCATTCTCGTCAACAACGCCACACTCGCTGGCCACGTCACCGTCGGCAACCACGCCATTCTCGGCGGCTTGTGCGCGGTGCATCAGTTTGTGCGCATCGGTGCTTATGGTTTCGTCGGCGGCATGTCTGGAGTGGAGAAGGACGTCATTCCCTTCGGCATGGTGCTCGGCAACCGCGCCTATCTGTCTGGGCTCAACATCGTCGGCCTCAAGCGCCACGGCTTTCCCCGCGATCAGATCCATGAGCTCCGCCAGGCCTATCGCATGCTGTTCTCGAGCGAAGGCACGTTAATGGAGCGGCTGGAGGACGTGGAGAACATGTTCGCGTCAAATCCGCTCGTCCGGCAGATCACCGAATTTATCAAGTCGCATTCCGATCGCTCATTCTGTGTCCCGAACAACAATGTCCCAGCGCCGAGCCAAAGCTGAGCTGAGCGCGTCCAAGGCTGAGGCCGGCCCTGAGGCCAGCGAGACTGGTCCGCTTGCCGTCATCGCCGGCGGCGGCACGCTTCCCGCCGCGCTCGCCGACGCGGCGGCGTCACAAGGTCGCGCCGTTCACGTTATCGGTATTCGCGGAGAAGCTGACGCGAAGATATCGCGCTTCCCCCATACCTGGCTGAAATGGGGCGAGGTCGGCAAGCTATTCGCTACCCTTGAGGGCCTGGGCTGCCGGGACCTAGTGATCATCGGCTCGGTTTCGCGGCCCGACCTCGCCAATGTCAGGTTCGATTTTGGTGCCATCAAGAATCTGCCCTTCCTGCTCAGTCTCGGCGTGGGGGGCGACGATCAGGTACTGTCGAGCGTCGTGCGTTTCCTCGAAGGCAAGGGCTATCGCGTGTGCGGTGCCGGCGAGGTTGCCCCGGAGCTGCTTGCCGCGGAAGGAACTCTTGGCGACGAGGCGCCATCGCCGGACGATCGCGCCGACATCGAAATTGGTTTTCGCGTGGTCTCGGCGCTCGGGCATCTCGACGTCGGCCAGGCCGTAGTCGTGGTGAAGCGCCGCGTGCTCGCCATTGAGGCGGCTGAAGGCACCGACGCCATGCTTGTCCGCTGTGCCGAGTTGCGCAAAGGCGGACGCCGCCGCGGGCTCGCCGGTGTCTTGGTCAAGGCGCCGAAGCCGGGACAAGAGGAACGAGTCGATTTGCCGACCATCGGGCCCGACACGGTCGAGAGGGCAGCGCAGGCTGGCCTCGCCGGCATTGCGGTTGCTGCCGGCCGTGTGCTCATCGCCGACCGCGACGCCACCATCGCGGCAGCCGGCGAGCATGGGCTGTTCCTGATCGGCCAGAAGCTCGCCTGCAACCAGGATGCCTAGTCACCGAACTTCGACGCCGGGCTTGAAGCCACTGAAGCTGTTTCTGATCGCCGGCGAGCACTCAGGCGACGCACTTGGCGCCAAGCTCATCGAGGCGCTGCGCACCCAGTCGGCAAGACCGATCGAATTTCTCGGTGTTGGCGGCGAGCTGATGCAGGAGCAAGGCTGCCCTTCGCTCTTCCCTCTGTCTGAGCTTGCCGTCATGAGCCTCGTCGACGTGCTGCCGCGCCTGCCCAACATCTGGCGCCGCATCGGGCAATCAGTGGATGCCGTAATCGCACAAGGTCCCGACGCTCTCGTGATCCTCGACAGCCCCGAATTCACCCATCAGGTCGCCAAGCGCGTGCGGAGGCGGGCACCGCAAATTCCGATCATCGACTATGTCTCGCCGAGCGTCTGGGCCTGGCGTCCCGGCCGCGCGCGCAAGATGCGCCGCTATGTCGATCACATCCTCGCCATTCTGCCCTTCGAGCCGGAAGCCCATCGCCGCCTTGGCGGCCCCCAGTGCAGCTATGTCGGCCACCCGCTGGTCGAGAAGCTCGATTGGATGAAGAACCTTGATGCGGAAGCGCTGCGCAAGCGCCTTGGTACGTTTAAGGGCCACCACATGCTTGTGGTTTTGCCTGGGAGTCGGTCGAGCGAAGTCAAGCGGCTGATGGCTCCTTTCGGCGACGCCTTGCGCACGCTGCAATCGAAGGTCGGGCCCTTCGAGGTGATCCTGCCCGCAGTGACAAGCGTTCGCCCGCTGATCGAGGAGGGACTGAAAGCCTGGCCGGTCACGCCGCATATCGTGAGCGGCGAGGCCGACAAATTTGCTGCCTTCAAGATCGCGCGTGCGGCGCTTGCCGCCTCAGGCACGGTGACGCTCGAGCTTGCGCTCGCCGGCACGCCTATGGTCGTCGCCTATCGGGCAGACCTTATCGCGAGCAGCTTGCGCTTCCTGCTGATCGCCCACTCGGTGGTGCTGCCCAATCTCATCCTCGGTGAAAACGTCTTCCCCGAGCTTCTCAACAAGGACTGCCACGGCGCGGCGCTGAGCCAAGCTCTCTTGCCGCTCATGCGAGGAGGAGCCGAACGCGACGAGCAGCTCGCAGGGGTCGCCTCTGTGCTTGAATGCGTGCGCGAGACCGATGAAGCTCCAAGTGCCAAGGCGGCGCGCATCGTCCTTGCCTATGCCGAGAAGGACAGCGGCGCTCTCGCCCGGTTTCAGCGATCGCCGATCGCGACGTAGCTCCGCTCGGTCGGGCCGGTATAGAGCTGCCGCGGCCTGCCGATACGCTGCGACGGGTCTTCGATCATCTCCTTCCACTGGGCGATCCAGCCGACCGTGCGCGCTATGGCGAACAGGACGGTGAACATATCGGTCGGGAAGCCGAGGGCTTTGAGCGTGATGCCCGAATAGAAGTCGATGTTGGGGTAGAGCTTCTTCTCGATGAAGTAATCGTCGTTGAGTGCAATGCGTTCGAGCTCGAGCGCCACTTGGAGGATCGGATCGTCCTCGTGGCCGACAGCCTCGAGCACTTCATGGCAGGTCTTCTGCATGATGCGGGCGCGCGGATCGTAGTTCTTGTAGACGCGGTGGCCGAAGCCCATCAGGCGGAAGGAATCGTTCTTGTCCTTCGCCCGCTTGATGTATTCCGGGATACGGTCGACGGTTCCAATCTCCTGGAGCATCTGCAGCGCCGCTTCGTTGGCGCCGCCGTGCGCCGGCCCCCAGAGGCAGGCGATGCCGGCGGAGATGCAGGCAAAGGGATTGGCGCCGGAGGAGCCCGCAAGCCTCACCGTCGAGGTCGATGCGTTCTGCTCATGGTCGGCATGAAGGATAAAGATGCGGCGCATGGCGCGGGCGAGGATCGGATCGACCTTGTACTCCTCGCACGGCACCGCGAAGCACATGTGCAGGAAGTTGGACGAATAGTCGAGCTCGTTGCGCGGATAGATGAAGGGCTGGCCGATCGAATATTTGTAGGCCATGGCGGCGATGGTCGGCATCTTGGCGATCATGCGGATGCTCGCCATCTCGCGCTGTGCCGGATCCTTGATGTCGATCGAGTCGTGATAGAAGGCGGATAGCGCTCCGACCACGCCGACCATGACGGCCATGGGATGCGCGTCGCGGCGGAACCCGGTGTAGAACCGGGTCATCTGCTCATGCACCATGGTATGGCGCGTGATCAGATTGCAGAATGTTTCGTACTGCTCCTTGGTCGGCAGCTCGCCATAAAGCAGCAAATAGCAGGTCTCCATGAAGGTGCCCCGCTCGGCTAGCTGATCGATGGGGTAGCCGCGATAGAGCAGAACGCCCTTTTCGCCGTCGATGAAGGTGATCTTCGACTCGCAGCTCGCCGTGGAGGTGAAGCTCGGATCGTAAGTGAAGTGGCCGGTCTCGGCATAGAGAGTAGTGATGTCGATCACGTCCGGGCCGAGAGTTCCCTTGCGGACCGGCAACTCGTGGCGCTCCCCGGCGACTACCAAGGACGCCTCGGCCGACGTGGGTTTGCCGATATAGCTTTCTGCGACGCTCATGAGAGCCTCCTGAAACGCCTATGCGATGAGATGAGCCCAACGCCTACTGCGGCGCATTCTGCCAGCAGTTCAGGGTTTGGCGTAGTAAAATTTTTGCACTGCGGGATAGATGCGACAAATGTGACGCGGTGCAACAAGGTTATGCATAAAGGTTAAGCAGATTTGCTTTGCAGGACGTTATCGCGGATACGCGCGAGCGATTCCTCGCGGCCAAGCACCTCAAGCACATCGAAAATACCCGGTGAGGTGGTGCGCCCGGTCAGTGCCGCGCGAAGCGGTTGCGCCACCTTGCCGAGCTTCAACCCCGCCTCCTCGGCATAGAGGCGGACGGCCGCATCGAGGGCCTCCGGCGTCCAGTTCTCGACGCTCTCAAGTCGGGGCAGGAGAGCACCGAGCGTCTTCTGCCCAGCCTCGTCGAGCAGTTTTTCTGCCTGAGCATCAAGCGCGATCGGGCGCTTGGCAAAGAGATATTCGGCATTGTCGAGGATCTCGACAAGGGTCTTGGCGCGCTCTTTCAGGCCAGGCAAAGCGCGCTCGAACTTGCCCCAACCTTCAGTGCCGATTTTGGCAGCGAGATCTCCGCCGTTCGGCAGCTCAGGCACGAGAACCCTAAGCCTCCGCATGATCTCTGCGTCTGGCGTGGCCCTGAGATAATGCCCGTTGAGATTTTCGAGCTTGGCGAAATCGAAGCGTGCGGCCGACCGCCCAATGGCATCGAGATCGAACCAGCGGACCATGTCCTCCGTCGACATGATCTCGTCGTCGCCATGGCTCCAGCCGAGCCGCACTAGATAATTGCGCAAGGCCGCCGGCAGGTAGCCCATGGCGTGATAGGCTTCCACGCCGAGCGCGCCGTGGCGTTTCGACAGCTTGGCGCCGTCTGGTCCGTGAATCAGCGGCACATGGGCAAAGATCGGCGTCTCCCAGCCGAGCGCCTTGTAGATCTGCGTTTGCCGCGCGGCATTGGTGAGGTGATCGTCGCCGCGGATGACATGGGTGATGCCCATGTCGTGGTCGTCGACCACCACCGACAAATTGTAGGTCGGCGTGCCGTCGCTGCGCAGGATGACGAGGTCGTCGAGATCCTTGTTGGCAAAGACGACGCGTCCCTGCACCCGGTCCTCGATGATCGTCTCGCCCTCGCGCGGCGCCCGGAAGCGAATAACGGGCGTGATGCCGACCGGCGCTTCGCTTTCATCGCGGTCACGCCAGGTCCCGTCGTAGCCGGGCGCCCGGCCTGCCGCCCGCGCCATCTCGCGCATGGCTGCGAGTTCCTCGGCGCTCGCATAACAGCGATAGGCTTTGCCTGCGGCGAGGAGCTGCTCGGCGGCTTCCCGGTGGCGCGGGGCGCGGGCGAGCTGATAGAGCGGCTCTCCATCCCAATCGAGCTCAAGCCAGCGCAAGCCGTCGAGGATGGCAAGAATGGCGCCTTCCGTCGAGCGCGCCCGGTCGGTGTCCTCGATGCGCAGCAGCATCTTTCCGCCTTTGGCCCTCGCATAGAGCCAATTGAACAGCGCCGTGCGCGCGCCGCCGATATGCAAATAGCCGGTAGGCGAGGGCGCAAAGCGCGTGATGACGGTGGAAATCATGGGTCAGGCATGATCGCGCTCGCGGGCACTGTGCTTCACGCTGAGGACAACGACCTCCTCAGCTGCTTCATCAACAGTGTAGTAGATCAAGTACAAGTACTTCCGAGTCACGAGCTTACGAACACCTTCGGTTGTCTGCAGGAGCCCCACATTAGGAAACAAGATGAGGTTTGTCAGGCTGTCATAGATCGCAGTACGGACGGCTTCCGCGGTCTCAGGATTGCGAGCGCGGATATAGTCGGCAAGCTCGGTGATATATCAACGGCACGCCGCGTGAACCGCGGCTTCTTTGGTCGAAGCGGCGAAACGCTGCTTCAACCTCGGCATCACTGGCAAATTGCCGCCGTCGTGCCTGCGCCAAAGCCGGATCGATCGGCTCCGGCGCCCCCTCATCGCCTCGCAAGCGTCAGCATGGCTCGGGCGATCTCGTCCTGGCTTTCCGGCCGCAATTTCTGCACCGCCTCGAGCGCCTGTCTCAAGAGCTTAGTCATGGCGAAAGATAGGCTTCTCCTGTCCTGGGAGGAACGTCAAATGCGAGCCCCCAAGGCTCCGATGACTTAATACCGGCGGATCAGACCCACGAGCCGGCCCTGCACGCGCACGCGGTCGGGGCCGAAGATGCGAGTCTCATAGGCTGCATTGGCGGCTTCGAGCGCGATCGAGTCGCCGCGCCGGCGCAATCGCTTCAGCGTGGCTTCCTCTTCATCCACCAGCGCCACGACGATGTCGCCGTTGCTCGCGTCCTCGCATTTCCTGAGGATGATGGTGTCGCCGTCGAGAATGCCGGCGTCGATCATGGAATCGCCCTTCACTTCGAGCGCGTAATGTTCGCCCTTGGTGAGCAAGTCAGGTGGAACCTCGACCGTGTCGAGACGCGTCTGGATGGCCTCGATCGGCACGCCGGCGGCGATCCGGCCCATGACCGGCACGCTTACCGTCTGAGGCAGGCTCTCGCCTTCGGCCACCTGAGGCACGCGACCAAGGCTCCCTTCGATCACGCTTGGCGAGAAACCGCGGGCACGGCCAGTCCCGAATGCCTGGGGCATCGAATCCGGCAGCCGCACGATCTCCATGGCGCGGGCCCGGTGCGGCAAGCGCCGCACGAAGCCGCGCTCTTCAAGCGCGGTGATCAGGCGGTGGATGCCGGATTTCGATTTGAGATCCAGAGCTTCCTTCATCTCGTCGAAGGAGGGGGGCACGCCCGTTTCCTTCAGGCGCTCATGGATGAACATGAGGAGCTCTTTTTGCTTCGTCGTCAGCATCCGGTCCCTTCCACGCGGCCCAAAGTGGTCGCGAACCCGTTGTACAAATCATGAACAGTTTATCTGTTCTATTTGTGTTCTGCAAGCGATAATGACCCCATATATCGTGCCGAGACAGGCGGTAGAGGTAGGATTTCAGCGATTCGGGTTGCCGAGGGATTAACCGGACCGTCAGAGATCAGTCATCCAGCGGGATGATGGTCACCCGCGCCCCCTCGGGACGCGCCGGGACGTCGGGAGGTCTGACGATCAGGCAGTCGGCGCGGGCGAAGTCTGCCATCAAGGAGCTGTCCTGGGCGGGAAGGGGGGTCACCCGGCGCTCGCCGGCTTCCCATTGCGACGTCGCCCGCATGTAATGCTGTCGGGGGCCGTTGGCTTCGAGAGCCTGCCCAAGCGTTGCCTCGACATGCCGGTCGCCCTCACCCAACCCGAGCAGGCGGTGCAGCATCGGCACCAGAAACACCAGCCCGCAGACCAGTGCCGAAACTGGGTTGCCCGGAAGCCCGAGCACTCGCTGAGTGCCCAAGTGGCCATAGAGCAGGGGCTTTCCCGGCCGCATGGCGATCTTCCAGAAGTCGACCTCGAGCCCCTCCGAGCGGAGCGCAGCACTGACCAGGTCGCGCTCGCCGACCGATGCGCCGCCGATGGTGACGAGGATGTCGGCGGCGCTGCCAGTCCGGGCAAGCGTAATCAGGCTCTCTGCTGTGTCCTTGGCGATGCCGAGGCTCATCGGCTCGCCACCTCTCGCCTCGATCAAAGCCGCAAGCCCGGCAGGAACCGAGGAGACGACCTGATCGCGCGCAAGCTCAGTGCCCGGCGGCACCACCTCATCGCCGGTGGCGAGGATCGCGACTTTCGGCCTGCGGCGGACGGGAAGCTCCGCGTGGTTCATAGCGGCAGCGAGCATCAGCTCGCGGGGACCGAACCTCACGCCGGCGCGCAACAGCAGCTCTCCCCCGGTGAAGTCCTGGCCGCGCGACCTGATATGGCGATGCGGCGCCGCCTCCTTGACGATCACTACACCTGGGGCAGCGTCGGTGTCCTCCTGAATGACGATGGTGTCGGCGCCCTTCGGCACCGGAGCGCCGGTGAAGATGCGAACCGCTTCGCCGGGGCCGACCCTGCCGGCATAGCCGCTTCCTGCCAAGGACTCACCGATCAGCTTGAGTGTCGCCGGCAGCGCAGCGACATCGTCAGCCCTGACGGCATAGCCGTCCATGGCCGATGCATCGAAGGGGGGCTGGGTGAGACAGGCGGCGAGATCTTCGGCGAGAACGCGCCCGAGGCATTCGCCGAGCGGAACGCGCTCGGCGTCGAGCGGCGTCAACCCCTCCGTCACGCGGGCAAGAGCTTCAGTTACGCTGAGCAAGGCCATGAAGGGCTAGCGGCGAAGTGCGCCGGCCTTGAAAGTGCCGGAGCGGCCACCGGTCTTCTCGATCAGCCTGATACCGGAGAAGGTCATGGCACGGTCGATCGCCTTCACCATGTCGTAAATGGTGAGGCAGGCGACCGACACCGCGGTCAGCGCCTCTATCTCCACGCCGGTCTTTGCCTCGACCTTGGCGGTCGCTTGGACCTTGATGCCGGCTGGGTCGCGCGACGGCGCAAAATCGACCGTGACTTGGGTCAGAGGCAGCGGATGGCAAAGCGGGATCAGCTCATGCGTGCGCTTGGCCGCCATGATGCCGGCGATGCGTGCGGTGGCGAGCACGTCGCCCTTCGGAGCATCCATGCTCAAGATCAGGCCGAGCGTCTCGGCCGCCATGGAAACGAAACCCTCGGCGGTAGCGCTACGCTCCGTGACCGCCTTATCCGAGACATCGACCATGCGCGCTTCGCCCGCCTCATTCAGATGGCTTAAGCGCCGCGCGGTCATTGCACCGCCTCGCGCTGCTTGACGGATGCGCCCGTAAGAAGCGTCCGCGTGGCCTCAACCACATCTGGCTGCCGCATCAGGCTCTCGCCGACGAGGAAGGCGCCAATTCCTGCGCTCGCCAGCCTGATCACATCGGCATGGGTGAAGATGCCGCTCTCGGCGATGACGATGCGGTCTTTCGGCACACACGGGGCCAGAGCCTCGGTGACTGCAAGATCGGTGACGAAGGTCTTGAGGTCGCGGTTGTTGATGCCAATCAGCCTCGTGTCGAGTGCAAGTGCGCGGTCGAGCTCTGCCGCATCGTGCACTTCGGCGAGCACGTCCATGCCGAGATCATGGGCCGCGGTTTCAAGCGCGCCCGCCGCCGCGTCGTCGACAGCCGCCATGATAATGAGGATGCAGTCGGCGCCAAGAGCTCGCGCCTCGAGCACCTGATAGGGATCAACCATGAAATCCTTGCGCAGCGCTGCCAGGCTCGTCGCATTGCGCGCCATCGTCAAAAATTCAGGCTGCCCCTGGAACGAGGGCATGTCGGTCAGCACCGAGAGGCAGGTCGCGCCGCCGGCCTCATAGGCTCGCGCGAGCGCCGGAGGATCGAAATCGGCACGGATCATGCCCCTCGACGGGCTTGCCTTCTTGATCTCGGCGACTAGGGCAAATTCGCCCGTGGCAAGCCGCGCGGCGATGGCATCGGCAAACGGCCGCACCGGGGTAGCAGCTTCGGCGCGAGCGCGCATCGCAGCAGGAGGGCATGCCAATTTGGCGGCTTCGACCTCGCGCCGCTTGTAGGCGAGGATGTTATCGAGAACGTGAGCCATAGTCAGACCTTACCACGGCTGAGCCGTACGAGCGCCTCGAGAACAGCCAAAGCCTTGCCGCTGTCAATCGACTGCGCTGCCAATGCGACGCTCTCGCGCAGCGTGTTCGCCTTGCCGGCAACGAGCAGCGCCGCGGCAGCGTTCAGCATCACGACATCGCGGAGCGGGCCTTTGAAGCCGCCAAGCACGGCGCGGATATGCGCGGCGTTCTCGACAGCATTGCCGCCGGTGAGATCTTCGGGCCTGGCATCAGGCAGTCCGGCATTGCGCGGCGAAATCCTAAAGGTCGAGACCTTGCCCATGTCCACCACGGCAACGTCGCTGATCCCGGTGGTGGTGAGCTCGTCGAGCCCGTCGCTGCCATGGACCACCCAGGCCCGCTCAGTTCCGAGCAGCGCAAGCACCTGCGCGATCGGCTCGACCCACTCCTTCCCGAACACGCCGACGACCTGATATTTGGTACCGGCCGGATTGGCGAGGGGCCCGAGCAGATTGAAGATGGTGCGCGTCCCGAGCTCGGTTCTCACTTGCGCCACGTGGCGCATGGCGGCGTGATGCGCCGGCGCGAACATGAAACCGAGCCCGCATTCGGCAATGCAGCGCGAGATGGTCTCGGGCGACGCCTCGATATTCACGCCGAGCTCTTTGAGCACGTCGGCAGAGCCCGAGCGCGAGGAGATCGCCCGGTTGCCGTGCTTCGCCACCGGCACACCGGCGCCCGCCACCACGAAGGCTGCGCAGGTCGAGATGTTGAACGTGCCCTTGCCGTCGCCGCCGGTGCCGCAAGTGTCGATGGCACCTTCAGGCGCGCGCACGGTCAGCACCTTGGCGCGCATCGCGCGGGCGGCTCCTGCGATCTCGTCGACGGTCTCGCCGCGGACCCGAAGTCCCATCACGAGCGCGCCGATCTGCGCTGGCGTCGCCGCGCCAGACATCACGAGATCGAAGGCTTCGGCTGCTTCTTCCTGGCTGAGACTATTGCCTGCGGCGACCTTGGCGATCGCTCCCCGCAGATCGGCGAGGACCGCTGTCCGTGCCAGCGCGGGATCAGAGGGCACCGACCGCTTCTCTTGGGCTCGACGCTCTCGCGCGCCGCTCCACCCTGGCAAGATCTAGGAAGTTGGCGAGGAGCTGATGCCCGTGCTCTGACGCTATGCTCTCGGGGTGGAACTGCACGCCGTGAACGGGATAGCGCTTGTGCTGCACGCCCATGATGACGCCGTCTGCGGTCTCAGCCGTGATGTTTAGCACCTCTGGCAGGCTCGCCCGCTCGACGACGAGGGAGTGGTAGCGCGTGGCTGAAAAGTCCTGCGGGAGGCCGGCAAATACACCCTTGCCGCTGTGATGCACTTTGGAGAGCTTGCCGTGCATGAGCGTTGGCGCCCGCACCACGCGGCCGCCGTAGACCTGGCCGATCGCCTGGTGGCCGAGGCAAACGCCGAGGATCGGCACCTCCGGTCCGGCGCGGGCGATGAGTTCGAGGCAGATGCCAGCCCGATCGGGGTCGCAAGGGCCTGGCGACAGCACGATGGCCTCGGGCGCCTCGGCCAGAACCTCGTCGACGGTGATCTTGTCGTTGCGATAGACGCGCGCCGGCGCGCCCAATTCCCCGAGGAAATGCACGAGGTTGTAGGTAAAGCTGTCGTAGTTGTCGATCAGCGTCAGCATGGGCGCCGTGTTACGCCCGCTTCCCGCGCGCCGTCAAGTTTGTCAGCTCTTCTTCACGTCGCTTGGAGTCAGGAACAGCTCGAGCTTGCCGCTGTTGATAGCGACGTCCTTCCAGGCGCCAGCAGGAAAGCGCACCACAACGAGACCTGCGGTCGGGTACTTGGCCTCGAGGCGATCCTTGAGAAGCTTAGGACCCGAGCCGATCAGGTCGAGAGCAAATTCCTGAAGCTCAGGATTGTGCCCGACGAGCAGGACCCGACCGGCCCCGGCGCCAACCTCGTGCATGATGCCGAGTATCTCGGCAGGCGTCCCGTGATAAAGGCCGTCTTCATAGATCACCTTTGGCTCGGTTTTCAGTTCCGGCAAAACGAGGGCAAGCGTGTCCCGCGTCCGCCGCGCCGTGGAGCAGAGCACGAGGTCCGGATCCAGTCCGTGCTTCGCCATGGCCTTGCCCATCAACGGCGCCTCGGCCATGCCTCTGGTGTTGAGCGGACGCTCGTGATCGGCGAGGTTCGGATCCTTCCAGCTCGATTTCGCGTGACGGAGGAGGCTCAAGGTGAGCATGGCGGTGGAGAGCTATTGACCCCGCTTGGCGCGCGCGGCGAAGCGCACGGCTTCCTCTGCTGCCCGGAACAGGGCTAAGGCCTTGCTCACGCATTCGGCCTGCTCGCGTTCAGGAACCGAGTCCGCGACCACGCCGGCCCCGGCCTGAACGTACATGACGCCGTCCTTCACCACCGAGGTTCGAAGCACGATGCAGGAATCCATCTCGCCATTGGCGGAGAAATAGCCGACGCAACCCGCGTAAGGCCCGCGCTTTGATTCCTCCAACTCGTCGATGATCTCCATGGCCCGCACCTTCGGCGCGCCCGAGACGGTGCCTGCGGGAAAACCCGCCATTAGCGCGTCGATGGAATCGAAGCGTGGATCGAGCCGGCCCTCAACATTCGACACGATGTGCATCACCTGGCTGTAAAATTCGAGGAAAAAAGAGTCGGTGACGCGCACGCTGCCGACTTCAGCCACGCGTCCCACATCGTTGCGCCCAAGGTCAAGCAGCATGAGATGCTCGGCGCGTTCCTTGGCGTCGGCGAGAAGCTCGCTGGCCAAGGCCTTGTCCTGTTCCGGCGTTGCCCCGCGCGGCCGCGTGCCGGCGATCGGGCGGATGGTGACGATGCCGTCGCGCACCCGCACCAGGATTTCGGGGCTCGAGCCGGCCACGGCGAAGCCGTCGAAATTGAGGTAGTAAAGAAAGGGCGAGGGATTGACGCGCCTAAGCGCCCGGTAGAGCGAGAAGGAGGGGAGCGTGAACGGCGCCTCGAAGCGTTGGCTCAAGACCACCTGGAAAATATCTCCCGCGGCTATGTACTCCTTGGCGCGCGCGACCTTCTCCATATAGGCCGCAGGCGCCACGCTGGGCTTCGGCTCAGGATGCGCGGCCTCGGCTTCGAGATCGCTCACATGCGGCAGAGGCTGGTCGAGACGTTCGATCACCACATTCAAGCGATCCGCCGCTCGGCTATAGGCCGCCTTGGCGCTGACCCCAGGCGTCGGCCTGACCGGCGTCACCACGGTCATCTCGTCCTTTACCGTGTCGAAGATGACGATGAGCGTCGGCCTCACGAGAATGCTGTCGGGCAGGCCAAGCTCGTCCGGCTTGGTCTCAGGCAGATGCTCGATCAGCCTCACCGTGTCGTAGCCCATGTAGCCGAAGATGCCGGCGGCCATCGGCGGCAGCTCCGGTGGAAGCCTGATCGCCGACTCTGTCAGTAACGCGCGCAGCGACTGAAGGGTCGGCAGCGGCGATGGGGCGAAGGCCGAGGCGTCTGCCTGCGGCGCCCGGTTCAGCTCGGCTCGAGCGCCTTTCGCCCGCAAGATCAGATCGGGCTCGCAGCCGATGATGGAGTAGCGGCCGCGGGTAGCCCCTCCTTCCACCGATTCGAGCAGGAAGCTGTTCGGACGCTCGTGGGCGAGCTTGAGCATGGCCGAGACCGGCGTCTCGAGATCGGCAACGAGCCGTGTCCAGGCTACCTGCGGGGTGCCAGCATCATAGAGGCGGGCGAAGGTCGCGAAGTCGGGCTCGATCGGAGCGCCACCTTGTTGCGGTAGAGGCGTGACGGAGGTGGCCTGAGCAGGGCTCATTGCTCTTCGCTGCCACCTGCGAGCTTGGCGAGCGCCTGCCGGTTGATGGTCACGCCGTAGCGCGCCTCGAGCGCCGAGAAATATTCTCCGATGATGTCCTCGCCGACAAAGACCTTGAGCTGACGCTTCAAGGCATCGAGGCTCGGAGGATCGAGCGGGGGAGCGGGGTTGACCTTGTCCACCTGGAACACGATGCGGCCCTCGTCCACGCCCGAGGGGGCTGAACCATATCCGCCTTGCCCCAGGGCGAAGGCTTGCGTCACGGCAGCCGGCAGCACGTTCACCGTTATGCCGTTTCGCTTCAACGGCTCGGTCGGCAAAACCTGCGTGTTCAATTCCTTGGCGAGGTCTTCGAGAGTCTTGCCGGCCTGCAGCTGCTTCACCAGGTCATCGGTGTATTTGGCAAGTCGCGTGCGCTGCTCTTCGAGGCTCCAGTCCTTCTTCACCTCGTCCTTCACCTGGTCAAACGGCTTGAGCTGCTGCGGCGTGATGCCCAACACTTCGTACCAGATCAAACCCTCCTCCTTGGCGTCGAGCGGATCGTTCTCGACGCCAACCTCTGTGGCGAACACCGCATTCAAGAGATCGGTCTTCTGCGGCAGGTCCACCATCTTGCCGTCAGGTGTCTTGCCCTGGCGATCGACCTGATCGAACACCTGATAGTTAAGCTTGAATTTGCCAGCGACCTCCGAGAGCTGCGTTCCCGCCGCCCGCTCATCTTCGATCTTGTCGTGCAGATCGAATATGGCGCCTTGCGCCCGATCCTTGAGGAACTTTTTCTCCAGATCCGGCTTGGCCTCCTCGAAGGTCACGACCTTGCCAGGCTCGATTGCCGTGACCCGCAGCAACACAGTCTTGCCGAGCTGCCCGGTGATCGGCTCGCTCACTTTGTCCTTTTCCATTTTGAAGGCGGCATCGCCGATCGTAGCGTCGGCCATCTCCGATCGCTTCAACAGCCCGAGGTCGATATCAGCTTCGCTTTGCCCAAGCTCCTTGGCGAGGGCGACGAAGTCCGTTCCTGACTGGACCTTCTGATAGGCCGCCTCGGCTGCAGCCTTGTCGGGAAAGGCGATCTGCTGAACGTGCCTGCGTTCAGGCGCCCCGAGCTTGTCCTTCTCCTTGTCGAACGCCGCCTTCAGATCCTCGTCGGTGATCTTTACTTGGTCCTTCACCGATTCCGGTGTCACCGCCAGAACACCGATCTTGCGAAATTCTGGCTGGGTGACCTTGGCCTGGTGGTTGTCGTAGAAGCGTTTCAAATCCGCATCGGTGGGCTCGGGCACCGCTCCTGCGGCGGTGGCCGGGACGATCACATAGCGCAGGATGCGCGTTTCATTGTTGTAGTTGTTGAGCGCATTGAGGAACACCTGGGACGCTGCCGGCGTCTTGCCGACGGTGCTCAACAATTGGCGCCGCAGATTGCGCTCACGTTCTGAGGCGAGATAGCCCTGCTCGCTCATGTCGAGTGTGCGCAGTGCCTGCTGCAGGGCGATTGGATTGAAATTGCCGGTCGAGTCTTGAAAGGCCGGATCCTTCATGATGCCTTGCAGCAGCGCCTCGTCGCTGACGCCGAGGTGCAGGCTCTTGGCATGGGTATCGACGGCAGCGCCGCCGATCAGCCGCTCCAGCACGCGGTTCTCTAGCCCTGCCTCGTGGGCCTCCTGCACCGAGAGGGTGCGGCCGGCATCCGAGCTCATTGCGCGCAGCACGTCGCGTTGCGTGCGCGAATATTCCTGAGGCGTGATCTCGGTATCGCCAACTTTAATCAGGGTCTGGCTGCCATACCCGCGGAAAATGTCGGCAATTCCCCAAATGGCGAAGCTGATGACCAGCATGCCCATCAGGACCATGCCGAACGCGCGGCCTGCTCCTTTTCGCAAGGTTTCGAGTATCACGCTTGAGAGACCTTCTTTTTGGCTGTTTGCAATCGCCGCGCCGAGGGGTCAATCTTTGGCGATTGCTCGCGCGGCGCGCGCATCATAGGTAGCAGGACGTAAGGCGGCAAGGCACCGTTCTCTAGGCTACACAAGGGCTTGCCGCAAGCACCAACGGCTTGCCGGCAAGGGTGGAACGGCGAGGTAAAAGAGGGTGGCAGCACGGTGACCGCAATCAGGCCGCTAGTCGCCGGCAACTGGAAGATGCATGGGCTCACGGCAGACCTCGCCGAGGTCAAGTCGCTGCAGGACCTCCTGGCGATGGAGCCGCGGCCGGAGGCCGACATCATGATCTGCCCGCCGGCGACGCTCCTCGCGCAGGCGAGGTATTTCCTCTCCAAGAGCGACATCCTGCTCGGCGCCCAGGATTGCCACTTCGACTCGCAGGGGCCCCACACCGGAGACCTTTCCGCCGAGATGCTAGCCGACGCCGGCGCCAAGGCCGTGATCGTCGGCCATTCCGAGCGGCGCACTGATCATGGCGAGACCGATGCCGTCGTTTCCCAAAAGGCCGCGGCGGCTCATCGGGCCGGGCTCGCCGCCATCATCTGCATTGGCGAGACGGGGCGCGAGCGGCGGGATGGTGCAACCCTCGACATCGTGGGGCGACAGCTCGACGGCTCACTGCCGCCGGCTGCCACCGCAGCGAACACCATCATTGCCTATGAGCCGGTCTGGGCGATTGGAACCGGCTGGACGCCCACGCCTGAGGACGTGGCGGCGGTTCATGCCTTTGTTCGCGGCCGCCTCGGTGATGAGCTTGCAGGCGAGGGGAGCGCAATGCGCATCCTTTATGGCGGCTCGGTAAAGCCCAGTAACGCCCGCGAGCTTCTGACCGTGCCGAATGTAAATGGCGCGCTGGTCGGCGGGGCAAGCCTTAAAGCTACCGATTTCTATGCTATTCTATCGGCTTATTCGGGGACTCGCGGTCGAGGTCGATAGTGCTGCTGCGCCCGCAAGCTTTGGCAGGTCTGGTGTTCGCGGCGGCGCTCCTCGCCGGCGCAGTGGCCATCGCCGAGCCACTCGACAAGGAAAGCTGCGCCAATCTGCAGATCGAGCGGAAGAAGCTCCTGACCCGCGACATGCAGGCCGCTCTCGACCAGGGACCCGATTGGGTCAAGGACCATCTGAATGACGAGGCGATCGACCGCGTCAGGCACTTTTTGAGCGTGGAGGAGCAGATTCAGTTCCGCTGCCGTGGCGGCGGGGTTGCTAAAGTTCCGGCAAAATCCAACGATGCCGCGCCCGAGAAAGCCACGACCGCGCCCGAGAATGGCAAAACCATGCCGCTTCCCGACCGGAAACCCACAATGCCTGCGGCAGAGAGCGGCGACGGCAAGCCTAGCCAAGCGGTAGCTGATTCGGATAAGACACCGCCTGGCAAATCGAAGGCTACCAGATGACCACAGTGCTTCTCGTTATTCACATCATGATCGCTATCGCGCTGATCGCCGTGGTGCTGTTGCAGCGCTCCGAAGGCGGAGCGCTCGGCATTGGCGGCGGCGGCGGTTTCATGACCGGCCGGAGCGCCGGCAATGCTCTGACCAAGACCACGGCGGTGCTTGCAGCCGCGTTCTTCGCCACCAGTCTGTCGCTCACGCTGATCGCGAGGAACACGAGCGCGCCGACCTCGATCTTCAACCAGGCTGGCACCCCGGTTCAGGGTGGAGGGGGCTCGCTTCCAGGCCTCGTGCTTCCGTCGGCGCCTCCAGCACCGGGGACTCCGGCAGCTCCAGCGGCCCCAGCCGCGCCGCAAGCACCGCAGTCGAAATAGCGAAACAGCGATTCCCTTAGTATAATTGGGCGTTAATTGTCGCGATATGCGCGGATTAGCGAGGTTCAATCCGGATTTACCGCGCAATTCCGCGAGTCGTGGATGGAATGGCGCTTAGGGCTACGACTCGCGAGCCTTTCAGTGTATGGTCGAGGCCCATGGCGCGGTACGTCTTCATTACCGGCGGCGTGGTCTCCTCTCTCGGCAAGGGGCTGGCATCGGCCGCTCTCGGAGCGCTGCTCCAGGCGCGCGGCTACAGCGTGCGCCTGCGCAAGCTCGACCCCTACCTCAATGTCGATCCTGGGACCATGAGCCCCTATCAGCACGGCGAGGTGTTCGTTACCGACGACGGTGCCGAGACCGACCTCGACCTCGGCCATTACGAGCGCTTCACCGGCCGCCCAGCCTGCCAGGCCGACAACATCACTACCGGCCGCATCTACCAGCAGATCATCACCAAGGAGCGCCGCGGCGACTATCTCGGCTCGACCGTCCAGGTCATTCCCCACGTCACCGACGCGATCAAAGCCTTCATCACCACCGGCAACGAGGACGTCGACTTCGTGCTGTGCGAGATCGGCGGCACGGTCGGCGACATCGAGGGCCTGCCCTTCTTCGAGGCCATCCGCCAGCTCGGCAACGAGCTGCCGCCTGGGTCTTCGGTGTTCATCCATCTCACGCTCGTGCCCTTCATCCCGAGCGCGGGAGAGCTCAAGACCAAGCCGACCCAGCACTCGGTCAAGGAGCTGCGCTCGATCGGCATCCAACCCGACGTTCTGCTTTGCCGCTGCGAGCGGCCATTGCCGCGCGACGAGCGGCGCAAGATCGCGCTGTTCTGCAACGTCCGCCCCGAGGCGGTGATCCAGGCGCTCGACGTCGCCTCCATCTACGAGGTGCCCGGCGCCTATCATGCCGAAGGCCTCGACCGCGAGGTGCTTGCTGCCTTCGGCATTAAGAACGCGCCGGAGCCTGATCTCGAACGGTGGCGGCAGATCGCCGAGACCATCGCCAATCCGGACGGTGAGGTGAATGTGGCGGTGGTCGGCAAATACACAGGCCTCAAGGATGCCTACAAATCGCTCAACGAGGCTCTGGTCCACGGCGGTATCGCCAACAAGGTGAGGGTCAATCTGCAATGGATCGAGTCGCAGACCTTCGAGCAGGAGGACGCCTCGGCCTATCTCGAGGACGTGCACGGCATCCTCGTCCCAGGCGGCTTCGGCGAGCGCGGCTCCGAAGGCAAGATCCGCGCGGCGCGATACGCGCGGGAGCGCGGCGTTCCTTATTTCGGCATCTGCTTCGGAATGCAGATGGCGGTGATCGAGGTCGCCCGCGATCTTGCCGGAATCGAGGACGCAAGCTCGACCGAGTTCGGCCCAACACCTGAGCCGGTGATCGGCCTCATGACCGAATGGATGAAGGGCGCAGAGCTCGAGAAGCGACAGACCAACGGCAATCTCGGTGGCACCATGCGGCTTGGCGCCTATGACGCGATGCTCGCGCGCGGCAGCAAGGTCGCCGACATCTACGGTTCGACGCACATTTCAGAGCGCCACCGCCACCGCTACGAGGTGAACACGCGCTACCGCAACAAGCTCGAGGCCGCTGGCTTGCGCTTCTCGGGCCTGTCGCCTGACGGGCTCCTGCCTGAGATCGTCGAGGTCGCAGACCATCCCTGGTTCATCGGCGTTCAGTTCCACCCCGAGCTGAAATCGCGACCCTTCGAGCCGCACCCGCTCTTCGCCTCCTTCATTGGCGCCGCTGTCGAACAGAGCCGCTTGGTGTAGTCGGTTACGATCCGGAATGCCCAACAGCGTCCATAGAGGCGGCTGCGCCTGCGGCAGAGTAAGCGTCGAGGCGAGGGGAGAGCCCTATCGCGTCGGTGTCTGTCACTGCCTGACCTGCCGTAAGCTGCACGGCGCGCCGTTCAGCTTCTATGCCGTATTCCCGCCCGAGGCGGTGACGATCGAGGGACAAGTCGATGTGTTGGCAAGCTCCGAGCACGGGCGGCGATATTTCTGTCCGGCTTGCGGCTCTCAAATCTGGTCTCATTATTCGCGGCCGGATGAGGTCTACGTCTATCCCGGCTCATTCGACGAGACTGGTTTGTGGGAGCCAACCTACGAATTGTGGACCATCAGGCGAGACCCGTGGCTGCCTGCGTTCCCGAGCGTCGTGAACCGCTACGAGAGAGATCGGCCAAAATGGAGCCGAACGGAGCCTGAGTGAGTCCGCGCGTCTCCAACGCGGAGCAGAGCCGGCTAGGCAGCACGCTCAAAACGCGTCATGCCCGGGCCAAGTCCCAGGCATCCACAAATTTCTGGCTAGGAAATCACAGGCGTGGATGGCCGGGACAAGCCCGGCCATGACGACGCGTGTGAATGTGCGACTTACTTCCGCTTGCGCGGGCAGAGGCCCAGGCGCAACTTCAGTGCGTCCGCCGCCGCAGCGATCGGGCACAACGTCGTCAGCCGCAAGTATGCCGGACTTGAACAGATAGCCGGCGATACCCGCGCCACTCAGCGGAGCCACGATGAACAGCCACACTTGCGCAAGCCTCTCCGGGTTCGCCGCGGCGCCGACGATCGCCGGCCCGAGCGAGCGCCCATCGCAACGATGGTGAGGCCAAAGGCCGCGGCGATGCTGAGAATATCGATCGATGTTGCGCCGCTTCCCATTCCGCCGATGACCGCGGCGCCGCAGCCGATCAGCACCAGCGCAAATGTCCCAATGAATTCCGCGATTGCCTTTTTGATGTTCATGGCGATCTCCCCCCTTAGCGAAACCGTCATGATGCCAGACCCAGACGGGTCGCGAATAGAGACAGGCCGCTGCAGGCACGCTCGATCGAGCGAAATCAGGGGACTGCGCCGAGACGCCTCAATGCAGCTTCAAGATCCTTGCAGTCTTGCGGGGTGGGATTCTTGGCGAGTGCGGCGCGGTAATCGGCGATTGCCAGATCTTTTTCGCCCCTGTGGTCGTAAAGCACGGCACGGTTGGCGTAAGCGTCGCGATAGCCGGAGTCGAGCTCGATGGCCGTGCTGTA